>CAZZAQ010000691.1:0-3247 GCA_964652165.1 uncultured Bifidobacterium sp. | reverse complement strand
TCTCGCTGACGAGCGAGTACTTGCGGGCGCTGGAGGCGCGAGGATTGCTCAGGGCCCACCGCACGGGTCGCCGCGTAGAATACCGACCCAATTCAGCGCCAAGCGGAGGTCCCGCTTCGGGTTTGGTGGCGGCGCTGCGCAAGACCTTCCAACGAGAAACCTATCCGGTTGAGACCATCTTCAGGATGGCCACGGCGTTCACGCATCCGCGCAGGCTTGAGATCTTCCGCGCTCTCCAGACGGGGCCGCGGACAGTGCAGCAAATCCAAGCCGCCACCCGCATCTCTGGCTGGGCCTTGTGGCGTCATTTGAGGAAATTGGAGGCGCGAGGCTTCGTCACTTCCCGCCGTGGGATCTACGCCCTGGCCCACTGGCCGGCCGGCCTTGGGCGCCAGTTGGCCCGGTTGGCGAGGGAGTAGCCGAGGAAGCTTGATAGCACACTTCGAGAAGTGTGCTCTTTTGATCAAGATTCACAGCCTCACACTGTCATGAGGCTATTCCGAGGATTGTCCGCGCACACCGGGAGGGTTCGAGGAGACCAATGCGTTGCAGGAACAGGTCCAGACTCCCGCCTGCGACCTCAAGGTCGCAGGCGGATGGCGTCGGATGCCCGGAGCAGTTTTGGCACTCTCGGAGAATTCCGCCCGCGACCTCACGGTCGCAGCTACATTTTGCCGACGCAGTAGAGCTTCGAGCCGGTGCGGATGAAAAGGTCGCCTTGCGAGATCGCAATGCTGGAGCGCAGGTCGCGTTCCCCGGCATCGGCCATCGCGACGGTGTGGAGGAGCTTGAACTCCGGTCCGGCCGCGACAACGAACACCTCGCCCGTGTGGCCCATCACGTAAATCTTGCCGTCGCCAGCGGTTGGGGAGGCTTCGATCTTGGCTTTGCTGTTGAGCGGCGCGTTCCAGACGACCTTGCCGGAGGGCTCCACGCAAGCCAGGCTGCGCTTGTCGCTGTTCAGGACGTAGAATCGGCCCTGGTAGAACAGCGGTGTGGAAACGTCGGAGGTGATGTCGCGCTCCGCGCTTTTCCAGGAGATTGCGCTGTCATCCAGGTTGCCCTTCCTGCCGAGCTTCACCGCGTAGACGGGCGCGCCCTTCGGGCCGCACGCCAGCGCGACACCGCCCCCTGCGACGGGCGACGGCACCAGCCGCCAGTGGCCGATCTTCTCCGGATTCCATGTGCCCCAGCGCCAGAGTTCCTTGCCGGAGGTTGGATCGTGCCCGGTGATGCAATCCCCGCCGGCCACGAGGAGCTCGGAGCGCCCGCCGTGGGTGACGGGCACCGGGGAGGTGAACGCCTCGAGCGATTCCTCCCGAGCGTCAGCAGGGCGGATCTGTTTCCAAAGCTCATTGCCGGTCGCCGGATCGAGGGCCAGAAGGTAGGAATCGTTCGGGCCATCCTTGCGTCCCCGGCCGCTGACCGGCGTGTCGCGCTGGAGGACTTGCATGTAGAGCTTGCCGTCGTGGAGCAACGGGCTGGTCGAAAACGTCCAAAGGAACGCAAACTGGCCATAATCGGACTGAAGATTGCGCTCCCAGAGCTTTTTTCCCACGAAGTCGAACGCCGCGAGTTCGCCGCTGCCATAAAAGAACACCACGAGCTTCCCGTCTGTGGCGGGGGACGGCGATGAGAAGTTGCTCTTCGGGTCCCGGTTGATGAGACCTGCCGCGACTTCGTGGCGCCAGAGTTCCTTGCCGCTGCGCCGGTCGAGGCAGAGGGCCAGGAGCGTCCGGGCTTGCGCGTCGGGCGTGGAAACGAAAACGCGGTCGCCCCACACGATGGGCGTGGCCGCGGAGGGCCCCGGCATCGGGGCGGTCCACTTGACGTTTTCGGTCGGAGAAAACTTTTCGACGAGGCCCTTCTCGGGGGAACCGCCGTCAAAGCTCGGGCCGCGCCACTGGGCCCAGTTTTCGGCATGGAGGTTGGCGGCGAAGGCAGCGGCGAGAATCGCCGTGAGGCTGGCGTGTTTCATAACGTGTGAAGTCGGCGCGCTTATAGTCGTGCGTTGGACGCAAGACAAGGCGGAAGGATTGAATCGAGTTCGGTCAGCGCTTCCACCATGGACCCGGCCGGCTGCCGGCCTCGTCGGTGGACTGCTGCTGCATCGATTGGACGAGCAGAATGCTGCGAGAGGCTTCGAGCGCCATCTTGAAGTCTGCGTAGCTCGGAAAGCGATGCGCGGGATCCTTGGCCATCGCGGTCGTGATCGCGTCGCTGGTGGCCTGGCTGATCTCGGGGCGGACGTGGTTGGGAGGCGTGAGCGGGGTGTGGACGTGACCCGCGACAACTTCCTCGACGGTCTCTGCCTCGAACGGCACATGGCCCGTGAGCGCGTGGTAAAGCGTGCCACCGAGGCTGTACATGTCGGATCGAAAATCCTCGCCGTGGCGTTGAATTTTTTCCGGGGCGACGTAGTAAGGGGTTCCGAACACGTCCGCCTCATATTCCTTCTTGTCTTCCGCCGCGCAGGCCAGGCCGAAATCGACCAGCTTGGGTTCGCCGTATTCGTCGAAGAGAATATTGCCCGGTTTGATGTCGCGGTGGAGGAGATTGCGTTGGAGCGCGGATTCGAGGGCGGAAACGACCTTGATGCCCACATCCAGCACGTAGAGCTCCGGCACGAAGCCGTCGCGTTCGATCCAACTGTCCAGACTGCCGTTATCGGCCAGTTCCATCACGAGGAAGGGCCGCTCTTCGAGTTCATCGAAGCTGTAAATGTGAATGATGTTGGTGTGATTGAGCGCGGCGGTGGCGCGGGCTTCGCGGTAGAGGCTGTCCATGACCTGCTTGTCCCGCGCCATCTCGCGCTTGAGCATCTTGATGGCCACCAGTCGCTGCAGGCTGGTGTCGAACGCCCGGTAAACCGTGCCCATGCCGCCCGAGGCGATGACCTCGCGCACTTCAAAATGCCGGATCTGGCTCGGCACGATGACCGGATGGCCGCACTTGTTGCACGGAATCGGATCGAGGGTTCCATGACCTTCCGACAGCCAATGCTTGGCCTTGCATTTACCGCAGCTGGCAAGGCGTAGGGTCTTGCGGTCGGAATGGGCAGTATCAGCCACTGCCGGAAGATAGCAGGTGTCGCCGCTCCGACAAGGGGCGAAGTGGAGGGCGCCTCTCGCTTTCTGGGCGAACGGGCGCAAGTCAGGTTTTGAACAACGGTCCACCAAAGCCCCCGGGCCAAGCATCGCGGAGCGATGCCAGAAATTAGCCGGGGGTTGAGGCGCGCAGCGACGAT
>CAZZAQ010000690.1:0-3251 GCA_964652165.1 uncultured Bifidobacterium sp. | reverse complement strand
ATCGGACTGACCACTACCGGCAGGGGGTGGTTGAGTCAAGTGCATAGCCCTATTCTAAAGAGACCGGCGCGATGGGCCGGTCGAACAAGAGGGCGCGAGTGTATGCAAGCCGGGCGGATTGCCAAGCCGAATGTGTGACTGCCTGGACAAGGCGGCGCATCTTGACACTGTTGCAGTCTTTAACTCCCTCCCCGCGATGCAGGAGCGGGAAGTGGACCGGGAAAGGGTCAGTCGAGCATTTCCACATATTTTTTGTAATCGGTCATTGCCAACAAGCGCTCCTCGGCGCGACGGAAAGGAAACCGCGCTGACTGCGTCATCCGCGGTCCCGTCGGCCTTCTCCTGCGTTGGCCCGGTCCCGCTTTGCCTTCGCCGGCCCGTGGCGAATCCCAACGGGATTCCATCGCAAAGCCCAGGGTTGCGAGTCGGCGAGCTACCCTGGGTCAACGGCCACGAATTCGCCCTGAAAGGGTTGCAACCACGCCGCTCGCCCGCGCGTTCTGGCATCATTGGGTGGCCGCCGATTCAACCCCTTCGGGGTTGATGATGTTTATCGCCACGTATCCCAGGGTAGGCGCTGCGCGCCAACCCTGGGCTGAGGGATGGAATCCCGTTGGGATTCAGGACCAGCAACGTTCAAGGCGCCGGTGAATGGGAATGGGGAGCGGGGAGGGGACCGGGGAGTGTGGAATTCTGAAAGGAAACGCCCCCAAAATGGCCAAACTCCCGGCCTCCTCCTCCCTCGGCGGGAGGAGAGGGCACGCGCCGGCAGCGTGTTGGGGCAGCGTCACGATGCATCCTCGATTCGCCTGCACGCACTCCGGCCTGGCTTCTCACTGCGGCAACGCGAATCGCCGGGTTTCCAACCGCCGCCGCAATCGCGCTCCCAGCCACGCGGCAATTCCGATTTGCACGAACGAACCTGACAACAACCCGGCCATCAGCATGCCCTCCCTCCTCCACGAGTCCATCCAGATTCCATTCGCCAGGCTGAACACCCCCAATATCGCCAGAGCGGCGGCAAGCGCCACCGAGACGCCCGGCGAACCTGCCCCGCGCCAGCGCAGCAGCGCGACCACGCCCGATCCGGCCACGATGCCCAGGCCCGTTGCCCAATAGCGCGGCACCAGGCCGGACGACGGATCCAGAGGCATGAATGTCCACACTCCAAGCGCCGCCAGCCACGGCAGCGCGAGGGTCGTCACCGCCGTCCAGAACAGCGCCACGACAAACACCCGGCAACGGAGCGAAAAGTAGAGTCCGATCACCGGCACGGAGACCAGTGTGATCAGGAAGCACCCGACGATCAGCAAATCCTGTTCAATGCGATCGCCGGAAACATAGATGCCCCTGAACGCCTGCAACAACCACAGCCACGAGCCAAAGATCAACGCCGCCGCGGGCAGGAACTGTCCGACGATGCTGCGCACACGGCCGCCGACAATCTGCGAAATCGACAGCGGCGAGACGAGCAGCAGCTCGATGACGCCAGTTTCACGTTCCCGGCGCAGGCTCCCCGCCGCCGTGAGGGCAACGTTGGCCACGAGCACCCAGGCTAGAAACATGTTCAATGCGCTGAAACCACCCGTGTAAAACGACCGCGACCCCAGCATCCAGCTCATCAGCGAGATCACCACCGCCAGCCAGCTCCAGGTGACCAGCCGCGCCTGCCACGTCCGGCGTTCGAGCCAGCCAACGGGGTTCCGTTCCAGCACGCGCCGCATCCAGCGGCGGTAGAAGCCCAGCCCGAACGTCGGCGTGAACAATTCCTTCTCGACCCACCGGCGCGCGGCGGACTTCGGCCGGTCCCGTGCCACTCGCTTCACGCCTTGGGCGGCCAGCAGCACGACCAACCCGAAGATCACCACCGACGCCAGTGTGATGACCGCCAAGGTGCCTAGCCACGCGCCTATCGTTGTCCCCGCTGCAAAGCCGCCGCGATTTATCGGACGCACGAATTCGGTCGGCTGGAAGATGCCGGTCCAGCCTACGAACATCCATTCCTCGAATCCAAGCGGGCCGGCGCGCCGCCCGATTCCGAGATTCAACGCGTGCACCAGCCCTGCCCCATGCACATAGAGCAGCACCACGAACGAGCACAGCCCGCCAATCACCGCCCAGACCAGAGCGCGCGTCATGGAGCGGTTGAATGACGAGGCGAACAGCCCCGCGGCCAGCGCCCAGCACAGCGCGCTGACATCAATCAACACCGCCGCCAGCGCCTCGCGCCAGCCCACTCCCCCCATCAGGAACGGCACGGCCAACACCGGCACTGCGGCCAGCAGCACGGTCGCCGCGCGCAATCCGTGGGCCAGCCCCTTCGCCAACACCACCTCGAACGGCCGGAGCGGCGTCAGGAGCAGCAAGCCCAATGTCCCCTCCCGCCGCTCGCGGCTAATCGAGTCGGCCGTCATCAGCAGCGCGACAATCCAGATCGCCACGAACAGTGTCCCGTGCATCATCTGGAAGAGCGCCGCGCCCGCCATACTGCCAACGCCGTGATTCAGAAAGTACATCAACCCTGCGCCCAACAATGACACGCCGCCCGCCACGCGCAGCCAGTAGGTGAAGGCGCTGCGCGACTCCGCGCGCAATTCGCGCTCGAAGACGGGCAGCAGGGTCATGCGAATGTCGGTCCTTCCGATTGGACAGCGCGAATGCCCGGCCGTGCCGCGCCGGCCTTTGCGGGCGCGTCTCCGGAAGCCAGCCGCCGCATTTCGCCGTTCAGCGCGCGCTTGGCCCGGACCGCCAGCCCGAGCGACAGGACGGCCGAAAGCCCCACCCAGATGATGATAAGGCCGGGGATTGCGTCCTCGTCGATGCCGCCGGCAAAACCGATGGCGTTGAAGACGAAGATCCCGGCCCAAGGTCCGAGCATGACGCGCCCCAGCGTCGTCATCACCGCGCGATGATGCCGCCGGCCCTCCAGCCCCGTCCGCATGCCCACCCAGCCCAGCGCGTTGAAGTCGAAGAAGAGCAGCGCCGCTCCCCCCAGAAACATCATCGAAAAAATTACCATCACTTTCGATGGCATCCCCAACGAGCCGGAGGTCACGAGTAAGACCAGCAGGACGTTCATCGTCGTCAGCAAGACCAGGAGCCAGCCGAACTGTTTGCGCAGCGCCGCCCACTGGCCGTCCAGGATGGTCCGCGGTTCAATCGGTGTAATCAGCAGCAACGCCAGCGCGCCGCTCCGACGGTCCTCGCAAAACCGCCGGCTGGCCTGCATGGCGATCATCCCTTTCACGATC
>CAZZAQ010000689.1:0-3251 GCA_964652165.1 uncultured Bifidobacterium sp. | reverse complement strand
TCGCCGGCAGGATGCCGGCGCTCCCAGCCGAATCGCGTTCGCTCAGGAGTCTGGTGGTACTATTCCAATGCGCCCGTGAGGAACGGCTTCTCTCGATTTCTCTTGCGGCGGACGCCCGGCCGGGGGTATTGAGCGCGGCCGGGACCAAAATGGATTGGCCACGCCCGGAAACGACCACATGAAAGGTGACCTATGAAGGATCGAAGGATCGAAAAGCAGCTTCTCATTTTCCTCATCATTGCGAGCGCGTTGTTCCTTTGGTTGGGAGTCAAGTCGAAGCGGGCGCCGTTGCTCGAAGCGGAAACCGCGACTCAGACCACCGCAAACGTGCCAGGGGCGATATTTCAGCCAGATACGCCCGCAGCGTCGGGCACGCTCCGGCCGGCGCCGCCAGCGTCCGCGCCCGCGAGCGTGGCCGTGCTCGCGGATCCGGCGCACGCGCCGGGCTGGACGGTGCGTTTTGGGGGCGAGTTCTGGCGGCGCCCGGAACACAGTGCCGCAGGCGCGGCGCCGGCCGTTGGCGATGGTTCCGTGGTCCACAACGCTCCCTTCAGCGTCAGCGACGTTATCGGACGGGTCACACACGCTTTGGAAGTGGATCCGGCCAGCGGTCTTCCGCGGCTGGACGCTGGCAATTATGTCGCGCGGTTCGATGGTGAGGGTTTGCGCTTTTCTCCGCACCTGCCTGGTGAAGTACCTTCGGCGCAAGCGGCCCCGGCCCTTGCCGAGGTGCATGACGAAGGTGTGCGTCAACGCGGAAAGCCTGTGACGTCTCCACCAACACGGCTCCAAGCGGACCCAGCCACGGAAATGCTTTTCCACACGGTATCGATTCAGCGCGATGGCGAAGTGTTTTTCTCCTCCGAACGAGGGAATTCGGAGTGGTCCGTCATCGGCAATACCGCGCAGGCGTTGCTCTCGGCCGAATGGGGCGTGGTGGAGCATTACGAAACCAGCGGCGACGGCGTGGCTGTGACGTGGGTGTTGCCGCAGCCGCTGCCTGGCGGCGGTGCGGTCGAGGTCGTTGCCGCAGTCGAAGGATTGAGCTACGCGGGACTAACGCAGGAAGGCCATCATTTCGCGGATCGTGATGCCGTGGCGCGCGTGCGCATCGGCCGCGTGTCTGCGGTGGATGCGCTCGGCAACCGCTGGGAACTGGCCATGAACGCGGCGCCCGACAACAGCGGGAGAATGGTGATCGAACTGCCAGCGGAGATTCAGACGGAGGCAGTTTATCCGCTGGTCATTGATCCGATCATCAGCTCGGAGTTTGGGATGGATCAACCCGTTTCGAGCGCGGCGTCCAGCAGCCAGCGCAATCCCGCCATTACGAGCGGGGCCGGCATGTTCTTCGTGGTCTGGGAAGACAGTCGTCACTCCAGCGTGACCGGAACGGACATTTATGGGACGCGGGTGTCGAGCGCGGGCGCTATTCTGGACCCGGTGGGCATCGCCATTTGCACCACGTACGATTCTCAGAACAGCCCGTCAGTCGCGGCGTTTGGCACGACGTTCCTGGTGGTGTGGAGAGACGGCCGGCTGGGCGGCGACGATATTTTCGGCGCCCGCGTGCGGAGCACGGGGAGTGTGTCGGACCCACTCGGATTCGCCATCAGCATTGACCTGGCGCAAAACTCAAAGTCCAATCCTGCCGTGGCGGGTGGCCCGCCGGGCTTTATGGTCGTGTGGGAGGACAACCGCAACTCTGGCACCACTGGAGCGGACATCTACGGCGCACGGGTGAATACGGCGGGCGTCGTTTTGGACCCGTCGGGGGTGGCCATCTCCACGGACGGATCGGATCAGTTCAGTCCGACGGTCGTGACCAATAGCAACGGCTTTTTTGTCGCGTGGCAGGACGACCGCAACTCTGGCAGCACCGGAACGGACATCTACGGCGCGCGCGTTTCCAGCGCCGGCGCTCTCCTCGATTCTTTCGGAGTCGCGCTCTCCACCGCAGCCAGCAACCAGTCGGAGCCTGCCGCCGCCGCCAACGGTGGCCGGGTGCTTGTCACCTGGCGGGATCGGCGCACTTCCGGGACGACGAGTGACGATATCTTCGGCACGCGCGTGACCTTTATGGGCAACACTGTCAACGTCCTCGACCCGACGGGATTCGGGATATCCACAAACTCGGCTTCCCAAAGAACTCCGGCCGCCGCGGCCAATGGCAACGGGTTTCTGGTCGTCTGGCGCGATCGCCGCAATCTCGGCACGACGGGCGACGACATCTATGGCGCGCGGATTGACAATAACGGAATTGTCCAGGAGCCAACCGGCTTCGTGATTTGCACCAATTCTGGCAACCAGACGGTCCCGGCGGTCGCGGGCAGTTCGTCCGGTTCCCTGGTGGTCTGGACCGACCCGCGAAACTCAGCCAATACGGGCAATGACATTTTCGGCGCGCGTGTGACCACTGCGGGCGTGTTGCAGGAAACCAATGGCCTGGCAGTCAGCCGCTCGGGCGCCGCGCAGTCATCCCCCGCTGTGGCCTTCAACGGCACCAATTATCTTGTAGTCTGGCAGGACGAACGCAATTTCACCACCAACAGCACGGACATCCTGGGCACGCGAGTCACGGCGGCGGGCGCGATTGCCAACGTGGCAGGCATCAAGATCTGCACCCTTACGGAAGCGCAGCAGAACCCCTCCGTGGCTGCGAGCGGAGGCGGGTTCCTGGTCGCCTGGGAGGATTCTCGCAACGTGCTCACCACCGGCATTGATATCTACGGCTCGCGCGTCACCGGAGCAGGAACCGTGGCGGACCCGGCAGGCCTGGCCCTCAGCACCGCGACCGGCGACCAGACTCTGCCTTCCGCGGCGGGCAACCCAAGCACGTTCCTGGTCGCTTGGGCCGACGAACGGAACGGCGGCGGGCAACCGGATATCTTCGGAACGCGGGTAAGCCAAGCCGGAGCGATCTCCAATCCCGGCGGCCTTGCGATCAGCAGCACCGGCAACGCCGAAACACGTCCTGTTGTCGGAGCGAATTCCAACGGTTTCCTCGTCGTCTGGGAGGACAACAACAACGATATTCTTGGCGCGCGCGTGACCAGTGCCGGCGTCGTGTCGGATCCTTCCGGTTCCCCAATCCGGATTTGCTCCACAGGCAGCGGGTCGTTTCCCGTCGTCGCGGGCCTCGGGACCAACTTCCTCGCGGCGTGGGTGGACGACCGGAGTTCCGGCGAGACCGGTTTGGATATTTATGCCGCGCGCGTGTCGGGCGACGGCACGGTGCCGGACTTCGACGG
>CAZZAQ010000688.1:0-3254 GCA_964652165.1 uncultured Bifidobacterium sp. | reverse complement strand
GGACGGTAACCGCCCGCGAGTGCTTGCTGTCTGTTCCGGGGCCATGCCTCGTCAAATCGACCTGAAACGGCTCTTCGACGAAAAGCTGATTCACGCGGCGGTGATCAGCCGCGATGAACCGGCGGCGGCTTCCGCCGCGCGCGCGACCAGCGCGTTTGATCGCCACTTCAAACTCATCACGGCGGCCAACCTGACAGAGCTGCCGCCACTCTTGAGTGATGCGCGGTGAACTGACGACGAATCCGGCTGTCCCGAAGCCCCGCCTTCCGGCGCCGGCCCGAGCGGGCGGGTTCACCCTTCCCGATCTGCTGGCCGTCGTCGCGGTCATTTCCGTGCTCGCGGCCATCGTCGTGCCGTTGCTGGCGCGTAACCGGGCGAAATCGCGGCTGGCCCAGTGCACCGGGAACCTTCAGCAGGTCAATCGTGCCGTGCTCCTCTACGCCAACGACGAGCAAGGACGGCTGCCCTCGCTCCAAAACAGCCCCGCTCCCGGCGCCTGGTGGTTTTACAAAGAGCAAGTCAAGGGCTATCTCGGCCTGAGCGGGCCGTCGTCGCCCCAGGACAAGGTGTTCGGCTGCCCGGACGATCGCGGCTATGGCGACGGCGCGGAGCGGTCCCAGCCGTTTCGGCTCAGCAAAAAGCATCTTTACACCAGCTACGTCCTCAACGGCGTCGACCTGCCGGGTCTGCCGAACGTGGCCGGCCGCGAAGTGGCGTCGATCAAAAACCCCGCGACGACCTTGCTCACGATGGAGTGGACCGCGCACGCGCCGCTGTCGTGGCACCGCAGTCGCACCGGCCGGGCCAACACGCCGTTTTACAACGATGCCGAGAACATTGTCGGCTTCGTGGACGGCCACGTGGCTTTCCTCTCGATCTACTTCGACGGGTGCAATCCGGCGTACACCCGCGATCCGATCCCAGGCTACGCCTACAAATACAGCGCGGATTAATCCGGCACGCCGTAGTAGGACAGGCTTCCAGCCTGTCTCCCGGGCATCCTGCCCGCGGAAGAAACTGGGGCCGTAAGCCCCGGAGACAGGCTGGAAGCCTGTCCTACTATCCGGCGGTTCGTGTAGTGGATGGCAGTGGACGCACGGTCGAACAGACGCTAGCTTACGGCCATCCGTATCGTTGAGCCTCGACACCGCGCCTGGGCGCCTGGCGGCACCATGAAGTGAAAGCTATGAAATCCCTCGTCTCCGCCGCAATCGTGTTCCTCGCCGTCGCCGCGTCACGCGGCGCCAGCAGCGTGTCGGCGTGGGTGCCGATCTTCCAGGGCATCGATCAGGCCAAAGGCACCAATGACGCATCCTACCTCGGCACGCTCTCCGCCAATGCGTTGCGGGTTGATCTCCAGAACCCGGACATTCGGCTGATGGTCACGCCGCCCGTCACGAACAATTACATTCCCGACCAGCGGGAGACGCTCCTTCAGACGCCGCGCGAGTTCGTGATCGAGCATGGCCTTCAGGCGGGCGTCAATTCGGGTTATTTCTCGCCAGGCGGTTACAACAATCCGTCCGGCACGCCCGCGTGGATCCAGGGCTTGGCCCTCTCCAAGGGGCGCCTGGTCTCGGCTCAGACCGTTTCCAACGACAGTCTTTCGGCCATCCTGTTCACCACGAACAATCAGGCGACTTTCGTGCCCATCAACTGGCCGGCGACCAATACCGCCGGCATCTACAACGCGGTATCCGCTTTGTATCCACTGGTGACCAACGGCGTCAACGTCGGCTACCGCTACACCAACGCCTTTTCAGACTCGATCCATCAACCGCAGCCGCGCACGGCGTTTGGCCTCTCTCAGGACAACCGGTATCTGTTCCTGATGACCATCGATGGGCGGCAGGATTTCAGCGATGGCGCGCTCGATTATGAGACCGCCGACCTCCTGCTCCTGTTCGGCGCCTGGAACGGCATGAACATGGACGGCGGCGGCTCCACTTGCATGGTCAAGGCCAACGAGTGCGGCGTCCCGGTGGACATCAACCAGAACAGCTTTCAGCTCGCCGTCGGTCGCCCCGGCTCGCAGCGGCCGATCGGCTGCAACTTCGGGGTCTCGGCCCTGCCCCTCCCCAGCCTGATGAAGGACGTGACGGTGCTGCCCGGCACGACCACGGCGATCATCACCTGGCAAACCGAAGTGGAGGCGACGACCCAGGTGCACTACGGTCCCACTGCGGGATACGGCAGTTCGACGCCTCTCGATGACGGGCCCAGAAAGTTCCATGTCGCTACGTTGTCCGGGCTCATCGCAGGCTCAAGCTACTACTACCGCGCCGTGTCGATGGCCGGCCTGGAAGAATACTCGCGCGCCTGCAGCTTCTCGACGACGAGCGCGGTCTCGCGCGAGCTGGTTATTCCCATGACCGGAAGTTGGAAGTACTCGACCAACAACCTGGACAGCGTGAACTGGAAGACACTTGGTTACGACGACACGGGATGGTTCGGGCCGAGCAACGCCTGCTTGCACATCGAGGTCAGTACTCCCACTCCGTTTGCTCCGCGGAACACCGTGTTGCCGCCGGGCCTCGGTTCCCTCTCTATTTTTCGCACCTACTACTTCAGGATGCCGTTCAACTTCTCCGGCAGCCGCAGCGGGATTTCCCTCACCTTCTCGAATTACATCGACGACGGTGCCGTCTTTTACCTCAACGGCGCCGAACTGGCCCGCATTCGAATGCCGCCGCCACCCAACCTCATTTCATACACCACCACTGCCAGCAGCACTCCTTGTGGCGGCACGATTTATCAGGGCGATGCCGCCACGGTCTGCCCGGATGTTTTCACCGTCATCGGCAACCAGTTGGCCAATCTCTTGGACGGTCCCAACGTCGTCGCCGTGGAGGTCCACAACGGCGCCTCGGGCGCCGACATCTTCTTTGGCTCCGCTCTGTTCCTGAATCGCCCTGGGACGACGATTCCAAAACTGTTCATTGCCTCGGAGGCCGGCCAATCAGTCCTCTACTGGAACGGCACAGGCTTCACCCTCCAGCAGTCCACCGACCTTTCGACCACGAACAATTGGTCCGACGTGCTCGGGCCGGTGACGCAAAGTCCGTTCACCACCCCCAACGTCGATGCCGCGTTCTTCCGGCTGCGCAACTGAACGACACGCTCCGCCTCCATGCACCGCGCGACCCATTTCTACGGCCTTCAAGGGCGCATCCTGACACTGCCCCCGGACTTCTCCCTCCCCCGCGACGCAGGAGTGGGGAGAGGGCCGGGGAGAGGGGCGATCACTGGACCCA
>CAZZAQ010000687.1:1213-3260 GCA_964652165.1 uncultured Bifidobacterium sp. | reverse complement strand
ACTAATTACTGGTGTGACTTGTTTCCGACGCGAGCGCGGAGCGGCAGCCGGAACGATGCGAATCAACCGCAGCGAAGGGAACCCGCCGCAAGGCCGCCGTCCTGTAGTGTCGTCGCTCGAAAAGACCCGGAGGGGAGCAAGTCGGACTTTGGAGCCTCGCGCGAAATGGGTGAACCCGGCGCGTTGGCTTTCGGAAGCGTATGTGATTAGCGTAGCGACCGTGAGATCGCGGGACGGGGACGCTGGAGGTTGGGCGTCGGGATCGATTTCGTTCCCGCTCGAGAATCCAGCCCGCGACCTCACGGTCGCAGCTACGCGAAACGGGTACGATGGAAGGGCCATCGAGCCGCGGGCGGGCTCAGTAAACCTTCCGCAGGTTCGAGGGGAGAATGTTCAACTCGCTCCGGTATTTGGCGACCGTGCGGCGGGCGATGACAATGCCTTTTTGAGCCAGCATGAGGACGACTTCCTGATCGCTCAATGGCTTCGAGGACTCCTCGTTCTTGAAGATGTCCGTGATGATCTCTTTGACGGACGTGTTCGACATGCCTTCGCCGCTGGCGGTCTGGATGCCCGAAGTGAAGAAGTATTTCATCTCGAACAAGCCCTGCGGGGTTTGCATGTATTTGCCCGAGACGGCGCGGCTGACGGTGGTTTCGTGAACCCCGACGACTTCGGCGACCTGAATCATCGTCAGGGGCTTGAGGCCCGGCACGCCGCGATCCAGGAAGTCGCGCTGCCGGTGCACGATTTCCCGCGCGATATTCAGGATGGTTTGCTGGCGTTGGTGCAGGCTCTTGATGAGAAACTTTCCGGCGCGGATTTTTTCGCGAATGTACTCCCGGACTTCGGCGCTGGCATCGTTTTGCGCCATGAGATCCTTGTAGGTGTTGCTGATGCGCAAGTGCGGGACCTGATCGTTGTTGGAGGTGACCACGTAGTCGTCGCCCACCTTGTTCACGAACACTTCCGAGACGACGTACTGGTCGTTGTCCGGCAGGAACGCGCGGCCCGGGCGCGGCTCCATCAGGCCGATGCGCGCCACGGCGTCCTGCACGTCGATGACGTCCTCGCCGGTGGCCCGCGCGATTTCCGGCAGGCGCCGCTTGCCCAGCGCCTCCATGTGGTCGCGGACGATGCGGCACTCGAGGGTATCCTGGCGGCCCGAGCGCTCGAACTGGAGCAGCAGGCACTCGCGCAGGTCGCGCGCCCCGACGCCGACGGGATAAAACGTCTGCACGATGCGGAGGACTTCCTCGATTCTTTCCTTCGGAATAGCGGTCGAAAACGACAATTCCTCGACCGTGGCCTTGAGGTAGCCGTAGTCGTCGATGTTGCCGACGAGCATTTCGGCAATGGGGCGCTGTTCGTCCGTGATCTCGGACAACCGCATCTGTTCGAGCAGATGTTCCTGCAGGGAGGTGCCGGTCGTCAGCGAATCGAACATGAATTGGCGCTTTTCATCGTCCTCGAGGGACGAGCGCGACGGGAGATTCGTGGCGGCGAAGTGATCGCGCCATTCCTGGTCGAGCTGGGTGAGTTTCTCGAACTCGGCCTGAAAATCGTCCACCGGCTCGCTGGACTGTCGTTCGGAAGCGGGGTCGAATTTCACGTCCGACGGCGGCTCCGCAGGGTCGGCCTGCTGGAGAGTCTGCGTGTCGCCGCGGGCGATGACCGCGGTGTCGGCGTCGCGCATGACTTTTTCCTCATGTTCCTGTTCGGCGAGAGGCTCTTCTTCGAGGAGCGGGTTTTGTTGCAGTTCCTGCTCGACCAGCGCCTTCAACTCCAGGGTCGGCGCTTGCAGCAGCGCGAGCGACTGCTGGAGCTGGGGCGCCAGCACCTGCTGCAACGACATCTTCTGCGACAAATAGAGGCCTTGTGCCACGGGCGGATTAGATAGGGGGTGGGTGTCTTAACTCAAGGCAAAAGGCGGAACGGGGCTTGCTTTCTCGCGTCGGGTTGTCGGGGGCGGCGAGAAAGTCGTAAAACGTAAAACGTAAAACGTGAAACGTAAAACGTGAAACGTAAAACGTGAAACGTAAAACGT
>CAZZAQ010000687.1:0-1113 GCA_964652165.1 uncultured Bifidobacterium sp. | reverse complement strand
AAACGTAAAACGTGAAACGTAAAACGTGAAACGTAAAACGTGAAACGTAAAACGTAAGAAGAAGCCGGTGGTGGAGTCGCCGGAGAATGATGCTGCGCTGCATTTACGTTTCACGTTTTACGTTTTACGAACCCATTTTCGCCATTGCCGCTCCATTCCGCCCCGCCTAACGTCGCCCCGTGTCCGTCCAGCTTACGATTCTCGCCAGCGGTTCCAGCGGCAACTGCGCTTATCTCGAAACGGACGATGCGCGGCTGTTGATCGATGCCGGGCTGAGCGCGCGCCAGGTCCGCCAACGATTGTTGGGGATCGGCAGGACGCCCGAAAACTTGAGCGGAATTCTCATCACGCACGAGCACGCCGATCACATCCAGGGCCTGGGCATGCTGGCGGCCAAGCTCCAAATCCCGATCTATTGCAACCGCCTCACCAAGGAAGCCATCGAACTGGAGTTCGCATCACGCTTCGACTTCAGGCTGTTCAGCACCGGCGGGTCGTTTTCCGTGGGCGACGTGCTGGTGGACACGTTCAACGTTCCGCACGACGCCCAGGATCCTGTGGGCTTCCTTATCCACACGGCCGCCGGCAACATCGGGTTCCTCACCGACCTCGGCCACGCCACGAAGCTGGTGATCGAGCGCGTCCGCCCGGCCAACGTGCTCCTGCTCGAAGCCAACCACGACCTCAAACTCCTTCAGGAGGACACCAAGAGGCCCTGGAGCGTGAAGCAGCGCATCGTCAGCCGCCACGGCCATCTTTCCAACGAAGCCGCCGCCGACGTCGCCGGGCAAGTCCTTTCCGCGGAGCTGCGGCATCTCTACCTCGGCCACCTCAGCGGCGATTGCAACCGGCCCGAGCTGGCCCATCGCGTCGTCAGCGAGCGGCTGGTCCAGATGGGGGGAACTCACGTGCGGGTCGAAACCGCTCTCCAACAAGCCCCGCGCCCGACGCTCGCGCTCAGCGCACCGGCGAGCGCGCCGGCCTGACTGATTCCGCATCGCGCGAAAGCCGCAGAGGGCCGCCGCAATTTCCAGAGGACCGTGGGCCTATGGAGTGCGCCGGCAGAGCGCAGCGACGACGGCGCTTTGGCTCAACGGTGAACGGGCTGGGCGC
>CAZZAQ010000686.1:1304-3270 GCA_964652165.1 uncultured Bifidobacterium sp. | reverse complement strand
CGCTCGCCGGGATCTGTGCGGGGGGCGCCGGGCAACCGGCGTCCCTACCGCGATCACGCTAACGTGATTCCTCAAACTCAATGCTTGCAAAGGGCCGATCCTTCGCTACCTTCTCCGCTCCACTGCGGCCGGAGGATCGACCGCGGCACCCGACGAAAGACATTTTATGCCAGCAGCAAACGATCTTCGCAAAGGCATGGCCGTCGTCCACAACGGCGAGGTGGCCGTGGTGCTGGACGTGCAACACCGCACGCCCGGCAACCTCCGCGCCTTTGTCCAAGCCACGCTTCGCAGCATCCGCACCGGCAAGAGTTCCGATCTGCGCTTTGGCTCGACGGAGAAAATCGAGGTCGTCCCGATGATCACCCGGCGCATGGAGTTCTCCTACAAGGACGGCGAGGACTTCGTTTTCAGCGACCCCGAAACCTTCGAAACGGTGACACTCACGCCGGAACTGGTCGGCGAAGGAAAGGATTATCTGGTCGAGAACGGCTCTGTCACGATGACGTTCGTCGAGGACAAGGCCGTGACGATCGAACTGCCCCCGAGCGTGGTGCTTGCCGTGACGGATGCGCCGGAAGGCGTGCGCGGCGATTCGGCGAACAACGTGCAGAAGGCGATCACGCTGGAGACGGGCGTCGTCATTCAGGCGCCGCTGTTCATCAAGACCGGCGAACGAATCAAGGTGGATACGCGCACGGGCAAGTACATGGAGCGGGCTTAACAGCCCGTTCAAGAATCTGACCGCACTGTAGCGGCGGTCTGTGACCGCCGAGAAGGCGGAAGGAATTTGGTCGGCCTACGGCGCTCACAGAGCGCCGCTACAGTTCTCTAATGGACTGCTAGCCCGGATATTTCGCACTCCAACGCAAAAAGCGCTAGGAATCCCATGTTTGCGGACACTTGGTCACAAACTTTGGGTGGATGCCTTTCGACAGTCTGTCGAAAAAGGCAGGAGTCCAAAAACCGCAGCAAAGCCCCGCCAGCATTGGAGTTTGTGCGGGTTGGCCTAGAGAACGTGTGAAATATCCGGGCTAGCGCCAGGCCAGCAAGCCCTTCATCCATGCCCACGCCAGGCCCTCGACGAGCAAAAGGACGAAGACCATCATTGCCAGGAACGCGCCCGCGGACAGCCCCGTGAACGCGACCGCGAACGGCAGAAGAAAAACGGTTTCGACGTCGAAAATGAGGAAGAGTATTCCGTAGAGATAATATTCCGCCTTGAAGCGAATCATCGCGTCGCCCTTCGATTCGAGCCCGCACTCGTAGGTGGCGTTTTTGTCAGCCCCCGGTTTGGCGGGGGAAAATTTGCGGGCCCAGAGCGCGGCCAACGCCAGCGGCGTCACGGCAAATAGCAACGCCGCGGCGATGAAGATGACCAGGAAGAGATACGGGTGCTGCTCGGCGGGGGGCGGCATGGGCGGGCGCGGCGCGCTAACCTGGATATTCCATGCCCGCTGTAGCCGCCGACGTGAGGAGGCGGATGGGCCAAGCCAATGAGCACGTCCGCCTCCTCACGTTGGCGGCTACGGGCTGCGGGCGGCTCAAGCGTGGCATGAAATGTTCGCGCTAGGGGTGGCGCGGCTTGTGGCGGTGCAATCCGACGGAGGCGGCGATGTCGTCGAATTCCGCGGGGGAAACCTGGTGGAGTTCCTGGCCGCGTTCCTTGAGCTTCTCGTTGATCTTGATCGCCTTCTCGGTCATCGCCTCATGGGTCTCCTCCGATCCGCCGAGCAGGGCGAAGTTCGGGCCGGCGGTGACGCGTTTGTGGCCATCGGAATCGAGGCCGACACCGAGCATTATCGCCTTGCGGCGGGCGACCGACCCGGAGGGTTTTGGCATGCGCCAAAGCTACGGAGCGCCGGGGTGAAGTCAAGCAAGCCCGTTACAATTATCCCCACTTTCCGCCTTCCTCCCCCAGCCGGCTTGTGCTAGCTTCCACGCGGCGATGCTCAGAAGTTGAAAG
>CAZZAQ010000686.1:0-1294 GCA_964652165.1 uncultured Bifidobacterium sp. | reverse complement strand
GGAGGGCTTTGGCATGCGCCAAAGCTACGGAGCGCCGGGGTGAAGTCAAGCAAACCCCTTACAAACCCCCCCTTACAATTATCCCCAATTTCCGCCTTCCTCCCCCAGCCGGCTTGTGCTAGCTTCCACCCGGCGATGCTCAAAAGTTGAAAGCGCTCATCGAAACATCCCGCCGTACCCCGGAACGGGTCTTCCTCGTCGGGGTCGAACTCAAGGACCGCTCCTCGTGGGACCTCCAGGATTCCCTGGCTGAGTTGGGCGAACTGGCCGCGACCGCCGGTGGCGACATCATCGGCAGCGGCACGCAAAAGCTCGAAGTGCCCATCGCGGCCACCTTCATCGGCAGCGGCAAGGCGGATGAGTTCGCCGCGGCCTGCCGCAAGCAGGATGTCGATACCGTGATTTTCGACGACGAGCTCTCGCCCGCCCAGAGCCGCAACCTGGAAAAGGTTTTCGAGTGCAAAGTCCTCGACCGCACCTCGCTTATCCTGGACATCTTCGCCCAGCGCGCCCGCACGCGCGAAGGCAAGCTCCAGGTTGAGCTGGCCCAGCTTCAGCATCTGTTGCCCCGCCTGACCCGTTACTGGGGCCACCTCTCGCGGCAAAAGGGCGGCATCGGCATGCGCGGCGGCGAAGGCGAATCCCAGCTCGAATCCGACCGCCGGCGCGTGCAGGAGCGCATCGACAAGATTCGGGAGGAGCTCGAATTGGTCCGCCGCCAGCGCCAGACCCAGCGCGAAGGCCGCCGGCGCCACCATTGGCCGCTGGCCTCCATCGTCGGCTACACCAACGCCGGCAAGTCCACCCTCCTCAATGCCCTCACCGGCGCGAGCACGATGGCGGAGGACATCCTCTTCGCCACGCTCGATCCCACGACCCGCCGCCTGCGCCTGCCCACCAATCAGAACGTGCTTCTCACGGACACCGTCGGTTTCATCCGCAAGCTGCCGCACCGGCTCGTCGAGTCGTTCAAAGCCACACTCGAGGAAGTGGTGCAAGCGGAGTTGCTGCTCCATGTCGTCGATCTGAGCCACCCGCAGGCCGAGGAACAGATTCTGG
Source organism: uncultured Bifidobacterium sp. (assembly GCA_964652165.1). Taxonomy (GTDB): domain Bacteria; phylum Verrucomicrobiota; class Verrucomicrobiia; order Limisphaerales; family JADJPG01; genus DASTLJ01. Next base: position 235 of record CAZZAQ010000686.1, on the reverse strand, counting down.
CCGTCAACGCGGTGCTCGAGGAAATCGGCGCCGCCGGCAAGCCGACGCTGATGGTCCTCAACAAAATCGACCGCTTCGAGCAACGCGACCTGCTTCGTCATTATCTGGATCGCTTCCCGAATGCGGTCGCCGTCTCCGCCCGGACCGGCGAGGGCGTTCCCGAACTGCTCTCCGAACTGGGCGCGATGCTGCGGCCGGCGCGCGAATTCGTCGAGTTGCTCGTCCCCCACAATGC
>CAZZAQ010000685.1:0-3276 GCA_964652165.1 uncultured Bifidobacterium sp. | reverse complement strand
GCCAATCAACTCTGCGTCCAACGGCGTGATAATGTGAGGCAAGTCCACGACCCCCGGGCGGGGGGAGGAGAAGAAAAGTGCCGGCGTCATGCGGGGTCCCGAGGAAGTTCAAAGTTCAAAGTTCAAAGTTCAAAGTTCAAAAGAAATCTCAAGGGCCAGGACGCAAGTTCCAAAGGTCGGCCATCGCAGTTCGCTGGAAATTGGAGATTTGGCATTGGAACTTATTCTGAGCTTTGAGTTTTGAACTTTGAACTTTGAACTTTGAACTTTGAACCTTGCCATGTTCGGTTCAACCATCCAGCCGCCGCTCCGTGAGCCGTTCGTACGCCTCGACGTACTTCGCGGAAGTCTTAGCGACCACGTCGGCGGGGAGCGCGGGCGCGGGCGGGTTTTTATCCCACGAAAGCGTTTCGAGGTAGTCGCGCACGAACTGTTTGTCGAAGCTCGGCTGGCCGCGGCCGGGCTTATATTGGTCGGCGGGCCAGAAACGTGAGGAGTCGGGCGTGAGGACTTCGTCGATGAGGATCAGCTTCCCGTCGAAAAGGCCGAACTCGAACTTCGTGTCGGCGATGAGGATGCCGCGCTCTCGGGCGAAGGCACGGGCGTCCGAGTAAAGACGCAGGCTGAACTCGCGCGCCTGGCGGGCGATATCCACGCCCACGATTTTCTCAGCCTGTGCGAAGGAAATATTTTCGTCGTGGCCGGTTTCGGCTTTGGTGGCCGGGGTGAAGATCGGCTCATGCAGTTCGGACGATTCAACCAGCCCGGCCTGCAGCGGAATGCCGCAGACGGTGCGAGACTTCTGGTATTCCTTCCAGCCGCTGCCGGCGAGGTAGCCGCGCACGACGCACTCGATGGCGAGCGGGCTGGCCTTCTTCACAATCATGCTCCGGCGGGCCAACTGGGCGGGGAAGGCCTGAAGCTTGGCGGGCAACGGATCGGTGGCGCGGGCAAGCAGGTGGTTGGGCATCCAGGCCGCGCTGCGCTCGAACCAGAAGTGCGAGAGCTGCGTGAGCACTTCGCCCTTGCGCGGGATGCCGTTGGGCATCACGCAGTCGAATGCGCTGATGCGGTCGGTCGCGACCAACAGGAACGCGTCGCCCAGGTCGAAGATTTCGCGGACCTTGCCACTTTTGAGTTTCGTGAGGCCGGGCAGGTCGAGAGAAAGGATTGGTTCGTGTGTCACAGCCGCGAATGATGCAGGCTGGCGAGGGAGGTGCAAAGTTGAAAGTTCGTGGGACGTGGGGCGTGGGGCGTGTTGCGTGGTGCGTGAAGAAGCGGGGAAGGAGGCTGGACAGGCGGAAGCACGCTTGACGCAACACGCAACACGCAGCACGCCCCACCCTGGCATAAGGGCGTCCGCCTCGTCACCTCGGCGGCTACAGCTTGCCGGGATCGACGACGACGTGGCGCACCCGCTGCCGCTTCCAGGTGTAAGTGATGTGCGCCAGGCCGTCGCGGGTCTGGATGATGGCCGGATAGGAATACTCGCCGGGCTGGTCTTCAAGGGTGGCCACCTGCCTCCACGATTTGCCGTCGGCCGACAGGCCGAGGACGAGCGGCGTGCGATCGTCGCCGCCTTTCCGGTTCGGGTTGTAGACGAGCAGGTGGCGGCCATCGCGAAGGGTCACGGCATCGATGCCTGAGTTCGGATTCGGCAGGCTGGTGGCCTTCATCGCGCCCCAGGTCTTGCCGCCATCGTCAGACCAACATTCGGTGACGACGTTCTGGCGGCTGCGGCAGAGGATTTGGAGACGGTTGTTCTGGTGGAACAAGACGGTGGGTTGGATGGCGCCAAATTCCTGCGTGGAATTGAGCGGGCCGGTCTTCGTCCAGGTCGCCCCGAGGTCGGAAGTGCGTTCGAGGTGGACGCGCCAGCCGTCGTGCTCGGTGCTGGAGGGGCAGAGCAACGTGCCGTCGCGGAGATCGACGGGTTTGTTTTTGATTGGCCCGAGGATCCCGTCGGGCAGGCGGCGAGGCGTGCCCCAGGTTTTGCCGCCGTCCGCGGAAGTGATGAGCATGCCCCACCATCTCGAGGGGCTGGGACCGACTTTGTAAAAGAGCAGCAGCGGGCCGTCCTTGGCCTGGAAGAGGACGGGGTTCCAGCACGGAAAACGTTTCTGGTCGTCCTGCACGCCATTGGCGGCTTCGACGGGCGCAGTCCAGCCTTTGGCATCGCGGCGGGCCACCCAGATCGCGACGTCAGGATTTCCCTCCTGCTTGCCTCCAAACCACGCGGCGACGAGGCCATCGGCCGTTTCCGCGATGGTCGAAGCGTGACAGGAGGGAAACGGGGCGGTTTCGTAGATGAACTCCTTCGATTCAGCCGCCTTCGGCGCGGTGATCATCGGGAAGTCGTCCGTGCGGAACGGCGAGGCCGGAAGGCCATCCGAGTTCCACAAATTGACGACTGGAAAATCCGCCCAGCCGAAACGCACGGCGACCGGCTTGGCGACCTGGTCACTGCTGACGACCACCTTGTCGCAGACGATCCGCGCGCTGGCCCAGACGAACTTGCGGTCCTCGCCGCAGATGGAAAAGCCCACGAGCGGTTGCGCCAGGTGGCCGGTCTCCGCGTTGTAGGCCAGCGCGGGTCGGGTGTTCGTGCCGCCGGCGCGCGGTGGGAGTGAGCGGGCTTCGAGTCCGCCGCCGATATTGTCGAAGCTGAGGATCGCCTCGCCGTCCTTGACCTTCATGGAGCGATAAGTCGGCCCGGAGCTCGGGACTTTCTGGCCGTAGGCAATCCGGCGCGCGGCCAGCGCCAGGCGGGCGCCGACCGGTTCCTTCTTGTTCGGATGGATGTCCTTCTCGTCGCCCACATCGGTGATGACCGCAACGCCCGCTTTGGGGAGCACCTTGCTGACGTGAACCTGCGCCTCCCGAAGCTCGGCCCAATCGCTCTCGTCGGGCTGCTCCTTGTAAGCCTTGAACGGCGCAAGCTGGACCTGGAGGAAGGTGAAGTCGCCCTGTTTCCAGTCGTGGCGCCAGTTCGAGATCATATCCGCCATGAGCGTGCGATACTGATGGGCGCGGCCGGCGTTGGACTCGCCTTGATACCAGATGGCGCCCTTGATGGCGTAAGGGATAAGCGGGGCAATCATGCCGTTGTAGAGTTCGCTCGGCTTCCAGCCGGGACCGGGGCGGCGCTTGTTGAACGGTTTGTTGGCGGCGGCCGCTTCGGCCTTTTCCTTCTCCCACGCGTCGATGTCAGTTTGAGTCCGCTCGAGCGCCTCGGAATAGGCGCCAAGAATGTCGCGCCGGTAACCGGGGTTCGAC
>CAZZAQ010000684.1:2314-3282 GCA_964652165.1 uncultured Bifidobacterium sp. | reverse complement strand
GCTTGCCGAATTCCTTCTTCTCGGCGTACCACTTGGAGCGCCAGTCCTTGTTGACCCCGACGCGCAGACCGATTGGATTGGTTTTTTGGCCCATAGTTTACTAACCTTGCTTGTTTGGGGAGTCCGACAAAACGATCCGTATATTGCAACCGCGCTTGAGAATCGGTCCGCCCTGGCCGCGTGCCTTGGGCTGCATTCGCTTGTAGGTGGGCGCCGCGCCGGCCACCGCTTCCTTGACCCAAAGCGACTCGGCAGACAGGCGATTTTCCGAATCCAGGAAGCTCTGATACTTTTCCAAGTCACGCTTCTGACGGTTTTTCTTCTTTCGATTTCTCGTATGTTCCAGGGAAGCCTCCAGGTCGGCAGCCTTTTGTTCGAGCGCTGACTTGCCCCACTCGGAGCGAAGGGCTTCAGCGTTCGCCATGGCGCTGGTGAGCGTTTTGGCGACGACGCGCGCCGACTTGCGCGGCACCACCGCCAGCACCGCCTTGGCCTGCAACGCAGGCAAACCCTGAATCTGGCGCACCATCTCGCGCATCTTCTGCGGCGACATCCTGAAATTGAAGTATGTGGCTTCGACTTCCATACGAGGTTACTTGGCTTCGGCCTTGGCCGTGTGCGCCCCGTGCTTCTTGAACGTGCGTGTGAGCGAGAATTCGCCCAGACGGTGGCCCACCATGTTTTCCGTCACGAACACGGGATTGAAAACTTTGCCGTTGTGCACGTTGAAAGTCAGCCCGACGAAGTCCGGCGTGATCATGGAGCGGCGCGACCAGGTCTTGATCGGCGCCTTGGACTTGGTGTCCTTCGCTTTCACGATTTTTTCCAACAGATGCCCGTCGATGAACGGGCCTTTTTTAATCGAGCGTCCCATAGAGCGTCAGGGGGAGTGGGGGAATTGGAGTGATGGAGTGGTGGGGTGATGGAGTAGTGGAGTGGTGGGGTGATGGAGTAGTGGAGTAATGGGG
>CAZZAQ010000684.1:0-2304 GCA_964652165.1 uncultured Bifidobacterium sp. | reverse complement strand
GCCTGCACCTGGGCCTTGGCGCCGCTGCCGATCGAGGTCATCGCGATCACCGCGGCGACACCGATGATGATGCCGAGCATGGTCAGCGCGGACCGCAGCTTGTTGCGTTTGAGCGCGCGCCAGGCGATGGGGAATACGAGAAGGAAGTTCATGGAAAAGAGGGAGTGATGGAGTGGTGGAGCAATGGAGCCATGGAAATCCCAGAATCCCAATGCTCCAGCACTCCAATACTCCAATACTCCAATGCCCCAATACTCCAATACTCCAATACCCCAATCCGCCTCGTCATGTTCATCAGGTTCCTCATCGGTGTCAGGCCAACTTCATCGGCCGGCCGTTGCGGCGCACGAGGATGAAGCGGTTCGAGTGCTTCTTGCGTTGGCGCGTCCTGCCGCCTTTGGCGATTTTGCCCCACGGCGACGTCAACTGCTGCCAGCCGCCGCCGGACTTGGACTTGCCGGCGCCCCCGCCGTTGGGATGATCGACCGGGTTGCGCGAAACGCCGCGGTTGATCGGGCGGATGCCCCGATGGCGCGAGCGGCCGGCCTTGCCGAGAATGATGTTCTCATGCTCGATGTTGCCGACCTGGCCGATGGTCGCCAGGCAGTTCTCGTTGATCCGCCGAATCTCTCCCGAGGGGAGACGAATCTGCGCGTAACCCACGTCGCGCGACATCAGCGTCGCGGCCGAACCGGCGCTGCGGACCATCTGGCCGCCGCGGCCTGGGGTCAGTTCAAGATTATGAATCGGCAGGCCGACGGGAATCGACTTGAGCGGCAGGCAATTGCCGACTTCGGGCGGCGCCGTCGCGCCGCTCATCAGCTTCGCGCCGACCTGGAGGCCGACCGGGGCGATGATGTAGCGCTTTTCGCCGTCGGTGTATTCGAGCAGCGCCAGCCGGGCGGAGCGGCCGGGATCGTACTCAATGGCCGCAACCTGCGCTTCGACGCCGAACTTGTTTCGCTTGAAATCGACCAGGCGCAGCTTCTGCTTGTGGCCGCCGCCGATGCCGCGGGTCGTAATGCGGCCGTAGCAATTGCGCCCGCCCGTCTTCTTGCGAATCTGGAGCAGGCGTTTCTCGGGCCTCGTCTTCGTGATCTCGTCGTACGACGCGATAGTGATGTATCGCGTCGAGGGCGTTAGCGGTCTAAAAGTCTTTACGGGCATAAAAAATCAGAACGTTCCCAAGTCAGCTGCCTGGAGTGGCCCGGCCATTAGTCCTGCTCCTTGCCGGAGTCAGTTATCGGTCGCGCCGGAAAAAACGCTGTCCGTCGTCCCCACCGGGGAAACGGAGCGCGAAGGTTAGCAAACGCGAGTTGCTGTGCAACAAGTTTTTTGAGATTTTTTTGGCCTCGGTTTTCCGGTCGGATCCGGGGGGGACATGGAAGTTCGGAAGGCCTGAAGCGCGGACCACCGCTGCTGGGAGCGCCGGCTGGAAGCCGCCGGTCTGTCTCGAGTTGAACCGCACAGAAACGAAGGACCCCGAGCTGCTGTCCAAGCAAGAACGAGATCGATGCCGACGCCCAACTTCCAGCGTCCCGCGACCTCACGGTCGCAGCTACGCTAATCACTTACCCAGCAGGCGAGTGGCGCTCTCCGGGTAATTGAAACCCGCCGGCAGGATGCCGGTGCTCCCAGCTGTGGCGTCGCACTGGATCGATTGCGGGATGAGGGCGCAGCTCGCCCACACCTGCTGGCGGGCGCCCCCGATGATGCCGAGCACGCCGATGACCGCCGCCAGCCAGCCTCGGCTTCGGCGGAATGAGATGCGGACAGTCTTCATGAGTTCTGGATTGATGCCGGGGAGTGCGTGAAGCGGGTCCCGGATTCGGGTTAGTTTCCATGCGCGAGCCCCTTGACGAAATAGGGCCATTTACTTCGGGGAAGACCCGTAGAACTCCAACTGGTGGCCTAGGGGAAACCCCGGCGAGCCCGGAAGCCGGTGGCTCCCGACGCCGGGGCGGAGTGCGCATCCAAGGGCCTCCTGCAGCGATTCCAGCCCAGCGGGAGTGCGCAAAAGCGGACGCCCTCAGGCGCCCTTAGCGTAGCGGGGACCGTGAGGTCGCGGGACGGGGACTCGGAAGGTTGGGCTTCGGCATCGTTCTTGATCCCGCTTGGGAATGCAGCCCGCGACCGAATGGTCGCAGCTACGATGACCGGATCGACGGCGATGATCTTAACCACCGACGCCAGGCACACGCTGTCAGGCGTCCTGATTGCCCAACGGGCCGCCGCGGGATTACTTGGAATACTTCTCGAAGTCGGCCTGGTCGCCCTTGAAGGCCTTGGCCTTTTCGCCGATAC
>CAZZAQ010000683.1:759-3286 GCA_964652165.1 uncultured Bifidobacterium sp. | reverse complement strand
CGCCAGTCGCCAAAGGCCATGCACGGGTCCATGACGGCGCGGGCGCGCGTCACCGTGGGCGTGCGCGATGCCGACATCACCGGCGCGGACAACCGCGCGCTCCAGGCCGCGGTCGACTACGTCGCGAGCCTCGGCGGCGGCACGGTCGAGATCGGCGCCGGTGAATTCCTGATGCGCGACTCGCTCCATCTGCGTTCGCACGTCATCGTGCGCGGCCAAGGCGCCAGGACGGTGTTGCGCAAAGCCAGGGCCGCCTCCTCGCCGCTGGAAATCGACGGCGATTACGGCGAGGAACAAATCACGCTGAAGAATCCGGACGGCTTCGCGGTGGGTGATGGGGTGGCGATTTGGGACAAGAACTCCGGCGGTTTCCATACCACGGTCGCCCGCCTCACGGGCCGGAACGGAAACACGTTCGCCCTCAGCCTGCCGCTCAATGCGGATTGCATGGTGGCCGACCGCGCGCAAGCCGCGACGGTCTTCCCCGTGATCAGCGGCGCCCACGTCGAGGGGGCGCGCGTCGAGGCGCTGACCATCGACGGCAACAAGGACGAGAATGTCCATCTCAACGGCTGCCGCGGTGGCGGAATTTTTCTCTATCGTTGCCCCGGAGCGGTCCTCACGCACTGCACCGTGCGCCGCTACAACGGCGACGGCGTCAGCTTCCAGCAGTGCAACGACGTGCACGTGCTCGATTGCGTCAGCGAGGAAAACGCCTCGCTCGGCTTCCATCCCGGCAGCGGCTCGCAGCGACCGCTGGTGCGCGCCTGCACGGCCCGCGCCAATGGCGAGGACGGCCTGTTCCTCTGCTGGCGGGTCAAGAACGGCGTCTTCGAGGACAACACGCTCCAGGCCAACGGCCGCTTCGGCATCAGCATCGGGCACAAGGACACGGACAATCTCATTCGCGGCAACAAGGTCCTTGGCAACCAGGAGGACGGCGTCTGCTTCCGCAACGAAACCGACGGCATGGCCGGCCATCGCAATCGGGTCGAGGACAACCTCATCGAAAACAATGGTGTGAAGCGGGCCGTCGCCGGCATTCGCGTGCGCGGGGAAACGCGCGACCTGGTTTTCAAGGGCAACACCATCCGCGACACCCGCGCCGGCAACGACCGCAAGCAGACCACCGGCATCCAGTTGGAGGAAAACGTGGGCGAGGTCCAGACCGACGGCAACACCATCGACGCGCCAACGGCAATTCAGGACGGACGGAAGAAGCGGCGAGGACCGGATTGAAGCGGAAGGAATTTTTTGATGTCAATTTTCTGATTGACAACAGGAGGAATTTCTGTATGGATTCCTTCTGTCCAACTAACTCGCCTCGCGCTGGTATCCGCGCTTATGCCGCAGTCGCGGCATTCATCTACGGTGAGGCGCGGCATCGGCGAGGTGGCACCAGAAAGGCAAAATATATGTCAGCAATCCGACTCACCAGGGGCGTGGTTCTCCTCGCCACATCATTACTCCTCGGCAGTAGCATGGCGGTAAAGGCCCAGTTCACCACAAATGCCATCTTTGCCGGGAATAACTTCGGCCTGACCAACAAGGTGTGGAGTTACCAGGACATCAGCGATCCGGGGCCCGGCTGGGAGCAGGTGGGGTTCGGCGATGGGAGCTGGCAGACCGGACGGGCCTTGCTGGCCGGAGAGCCGAACGCGTGGGTGGTGCCGTTTCGCGGCACGATCCTCGGGCAGCCCAATAACGCCACCAATCCGCCCACCGGCCACGCGCGCTATTTCCGTACCCATTTCGCCTGGCCCAGTAGCCCGGTTGGCATGACACTGAACTTTAACGCGCGCTGCGACGATGGCGCCATCGTTTACTTGAACGGCACGGAGATTTACCGGCTGCGCCCCCCACCGGGGACCATCAGTCATACGGCCGTGGGCTGTCCGCTGCCATGCGGGGGCGATGCCGATTGCGGCGATGATGCGTTCTCTGTGTATAGCCCGGCACTGGTCCAAGGCGACAATGTCCTGGCTGTGGCTGTGTATCAAAACGCCACCACCAGCTCGGATATCGCCTGGGGCACCGGCTTGAGCGCCACGCTGCCCATGCCGCCCAACATCACCGACCCGAACCAGCCCAGCAACCGCATCGTGATCGCCAACCGTCTGACGACGTTGACGATGTCCGTGCTGGCGTCACCGGCGCCGAGTTACCAATGGTTTTTCCAGCCCGAGGGCGGAGGCGGCTTTAACCCGGTCGTGGACGGCCCGGGAATTTCCGGGGCGACCGGTGCGTCGTTGACGATCAGCAACATGGCTGTGCCCGACGCCGGCAATTACTATTGCACGGCGAACAATGCCGTCGGCATGGCCACCTCGCGCACCGCCGTGGTGCGATACACGTCGGATACCAACGGCCCGGTGGTCGCCCGGGTGTCCGGCAGCGCAACATTTGATCGGTTCTTTGTCGAGTTCAACGAAACCGTTGAGCAAATGCCTGCCGAAGACCCCTTCAACTATGTCTTTGCCGGCGGCGACAACCCCCTCTCGGCGGCGCTGGGAGCGGACGGGAAAAC
>CAZZAQ010000683.1:0-749 GCA_964652165.1 uncultured Bifidobacterium sp. | reverse complement strand
CCACGGTGGCGCAGACTCCCGACACCGACTACACCATCAACATCAGCGCCGTGTACGACATCTCGCAAAACACGATGGTTGCCACGCAAGTCGTGGCGCATACCTGGATTACCACCAGTTGCGGCGGCGCGCTGTTCGAGGCCTACAATACTGGCGGAGGCAACGCCGTCGCTGACCTGACCAACCATCCCGATTACCCCAACCGGCCCAGCGAGGTCCTCAGAGTCGCTGGCTTCAGCTCGCGTCTGGCTTACCCAAACGACAGCCACGAGGGATACGGCGCCCGGATGCGGGCGCTGTTCATACCGCCGGAAAGCGGAAACTGGAGGCTTTACCTGTGGGCCGATGATGGCTCGCAACTCTGGTTAAACCCGAATGGCTCCGACGCCTCGGGACGGCAATTGCTGCTGAATCGGACGGCCTGTTGCGGCGATTTTAGCAGCGCCAACTCGCGCACGGTGCCGCTGCCGCTGCTCGCCGGTCAAGGGTACTATCTGGAGGTGCTCTACAAGGAAGGCACTGGCGGTGACTACGGCCAGGTCGCGGCGCGGCTCGACGGCCAGGCCACGCCACCCACTTCGGAATACATTCCAGGCGAGCAACTCGGCGCCACGGCGGTGCCACCGGGAATTGGCGGCGCCATCACCATCTCGCAGCAGCCGGCCAACTCCTCCGTCATCGAGGGCGGCCCGGCGTCGTTCACCGTGCGGCTTCAGCGGATGCTGGGCGCGACCTTTCAATGGCGGCGC
>CAZZAQ010000682.1:0-3306 GCA_964652165.1 uncultured Bifidobacterium sp. | reverse complement strand
GATGTGGCTGCCGCGATCGATCCAGTTCCGAATTGGACTTCCTCGGTCCACGCGGGCACACTGGATGCATCGGCGTGAAACCAGCCGCGTCCATCCGCAAGCTCAAGGTCCTCCTCATCGAGGACAACCCCGGCGACGCCCGGCTCATCCGCGAATATCTCAGCGACGAGGCCGGCGCCGCGTTCAGCGTCGAGCACGCGCCGCTGCTGGCCGCCGGCCTTGCGCGCCTGGCGCAAGGCGGCGTGGACCTCGTGTTGCTCGACCTGTCACTGCCGGACAGCCCGATGCCGAAGACGTTCAAGCTCGTGCACGACGCCGCGCCGGAGGTGCCCATTATCGTCATGAGCGGGCTGGATGACGAAGACTTCGCCGTCCAGACTGTGAAAGAGGGCGCACAGGATTACCTCGTCAAGAACCAGGTCGAGACGCGCCTGCTGGTCCACGCGATGCGTTACGCCATCGAGCGCAAACGCGTCACGGACGCTTTCACCCAGGAACGCGAGTTGTTCCACACGCTGATGGACAACATCCCGGATCGGGTCTTTTTCAAGGACGCCGAGAGCCGGTTCACCCGCATCAACAAGGCGCTGGCGGACCATTTCCGCGTCCGCCATCCGCGCGACGCGCAGGGGCGCACGGACGCGGACTTCTTTGCTGCCGAGCACGCGGAAAGCGCGCGGCGGGACGAACAGGACGTCATGCTGTCCGGCCAGCCCATTCTCGGCAAGATCGAGCGCGAAACGCTGCCTGATGGCGGCGTCTCTTGGGCGCTGACTTCGAAGCTCCCGCTCCGCCATCGCGGCGAAATCGTCGGCAGCTTCGGCGTCTCGCGCGACATCACGGCGCTGAAGAAATTCGAGGAGGAATTGGCCAACGAGCGCAATCTGCTTCGCAGCCTCATCGACAACCTGCCGGACTCCATTGATGTGAAAGACCCCCAGGGCCGCTACCTGCTGGACAACATCGCGCACCGGCATTTCCTGGGCGTGACGTCGGAGAAAGACGTCGTCGGCAAGCGCGTGTCCGACTTTTTGCCTGGGGAACTGGCAGAGCGGTTGTTGCAGGACGATTTGCAAATCGTCAACACCGGCCAGCCCGTGCTGAATCGGGAGGAGCCGATGGTCGACGTGAACGGACGCCGGTGCTGGCATGCCACAACCAAGGTGCCCCTGCGCAACAACGAGGGGCGCATCTTCGGCCTGGTCTGCATCAGCCGCGACATCACCGAGCGGAAGAATTACGAAGAGGCGCTCCAACGAGCCAACCAGGATCTTGCCCGCCACAAGGATGAACTCCAAAAGGCGCTCAGCGATCTCCAGCGCTCGCACGAGGACCTGAAGGCTGCGCAGTTCCAGCTCATCCAGGCCGAGAAGATGCAATCCATCGGCCGCCTGGCCGCGGGGGTCGCACACGAGGTGAAGAACCCATTGGGCATCCTCCACATGGGCGTCGACTACCTCTCCAAGAACGTCACGGCCTCCGACGAAAACACGGGACTGGTCCTCTCCGACATGTCGGAGGCCATCAAGCGGGCCGACAGCATCATTCTCGGCCTGCTCGATTTTTCCGCGCCGCACGCGCTCGACACGCACGCCGACGACCTGAGCGCCGTGATCGAGCAGTCGCTGGTGCTGGTCCGGCACCTGGTGAAAGAGTCGGATGTGAAAGTGAAAAAGGAACTTGCCGTCGGCCTGCCGGCGGTTTGGCTGGATCGGAACAAGATGAAGCAGGTGTTCGTGAATCTCTTCACCAATGCCATTCACGCGATGCCCTCGGGCGGCACCCTGACGGTCCGCACCGCCGCCCGGCCCCTCACGGCCGCGGAAACGGTCCACGACGCCGGCGCGCGCCACGCCGAACGTCTGCGCGAGGGCGAAACCGTCGTGGTCGCGGAGGTCGTGGACACGGGCACTGGCATCCCCGAGGGAATGCTCGCCCATATCTTCGATCCGTTCTATACCACCAAGGAAACCGGCAAGGGCACCGGCCTGGGCCTGACGGTCACAAAGAAAATCGTCGAGTTGCACGGCGGCACCATTGCCATCCACAACCGGAAAGAAGGTGGCGTTGTGGTGACACTTATGTTTAAGGTCTAACCATGGACACCGTAGCAGAGAAAAAACGGATTCTGATTGTGGACGACGAGGTCAGTTTCGCCCGCATGGTGAAGCTGAACCTGGAAAAGACCGGCGCCTTCGAGGTACGCACGGAAAACAAGGCGACCTACGCGCTGGCCGCCGCGCGCGAGTTCAAGCCCGACCTCATCATCCTTGACGTCATCATGCCCAACCTGGACGGCGGCGACGTCTCGAACCAGTTCAAGCGCGACCGCACGTTGCGCGACACGCCCATCATTTTCCTCACCGCCACTGTCTCCAAGCGCGAGGCGGGCGAAGGCGGGCTCAACAGCGGCGGCGCGCTCTTTCTGGCCAAACCTGTGAGCGTCGAGACGCTCGTGGCGCGAATCAACGAACACCTCCCCACTCCCCCACCGCCGTCGGAGCCGGCGCAGCAGCCGTGAACCAACGGCTCCCCTAGTGATGCGCCTGCCAGGTCTGTTCGTTCCAAGCCGTAACGTAGGGCAGGCGTCTCGCCTGCCCAGCGCCGAAGGCGCGTCCCCCTTTGGCAGCTACGCGGCGAGGGCAGGCGAGTCGCCTGCCCTACGATGGCAGTTCATGGGCAGTCCCGATGAACTTCGTTCGCGCATTGAACCCCTGAACCACGAATGGATGGTAGGGCGCGTCGCTCCGCGCGCGCCGGTCTGGGATGTCGAGTGCAGCGCGCGCGGAGCGGCGCGCCCTACCATCAGTTTCATGGAGAGGGCCGGGGTGAGGGGCTTTGCATGGCTTCGGGCGAGCCGCTCCAGTCTGCTTTTCGCCGCGTTATTGCTCGTCGGTCCCTCGGCCTTTGCCCGCGACGAATCCTTCGCCAACGAAGTCTCCCGCGCCATCGACCGCGGCCTCGGCTGGCTCAAGGCCAACCAGAATTCCAACGGCTGGTGGTCCACGGCGGACCAACCGGCGGTCACGGCGCTCGCATTGACGGCATTCAAGGGCGATCCCGCCGACCGCTACGCGACAAACGAGCCGCCGTGGCTCAAGCGCGGCTATGGCTTTCTGCTCGGTTGCGTGCGCCCCGACGGTGGCATCCACCAAAGCAACCTGGTCACCTACAACACGGCCATCTCGATGACCGCCCTCGGGGCCGCCGGCAAACCGGAATACGATCCAATCCTTCGCAACGCCCGCCGCTTCCTCATCGGTCTTCAGCGCGATTTTGGCGAGCAGGGGAAATTGGACGACGTTT
>CAZZAQ010000681.1:643-3311 GCA_964652165.1 uncultured Bifidobacterium sp. | reverse complement strand
CAGATCATGGACATCGACCAGTGGATGCGCGCCTATGCCCTGATCTCGCTGTGCAGCGTCGGTGACATGTACGGCTTCGGCAACAACCACAACTTCTTCATCTATCAGCGGCCGTCCGACGGGAAGTTCCTCTATTTCCCTTGGGACATGGACTTTGCTTTCACGCGCGGCTCAGGCGGCGCGCTGGTGGGCGACCAGAACCTGGCCAAGGTAGTGAACCTCCCAGGCAACCTGCGCTGCATGTACGCCCACATGCTCGACATCATCTCCATCAGTTTCAACACGAGCTACATGACCTACTGGGCCGACCACTACGACAACTTCGCTCCGGGCCAAAATTATACTGGAGCAGGAAACAGCCTCGGGATCCTTGGGGCGCGTGTGCCCTTTGTCATCAGCACCATCAACAGCGCCGGCGGCAACGCGCCCTTCGTCGTCTCCGGCACGAACTTCATTACCACGTCGAACAATCTGGTCACCCTTTCCGGCACCGCGCCCGTGCAGGTGAAGACGATATGCGTCAATGGCGTGGAATATGCCGTCACCTGGACCAGCATTTCCACATGGACCCTGCGCGTCCCGATCATGACCAACGGCGTGAACACCCTCAACGTCACGGGCTACGACGTGCACGGCAGGCCGCTTACCAATTTCAGCCGCACGATCACCGTGAACTATACCGGCCCAACGCCCGAGCCGCAGGGCGCGGTCGTGATCAACGAGATCATGTACAACTCCTCGGTGCCGGACGCCGCCTTCGTCGAGCTGTTCAACAACTCCGCCAACACCAGCTTCGATCTGTCCGGCTGGCGGCTCAATGGACGCGATTACACCTTCCCGTCCGGCGCGGTCTTGACCAACCGCGGTTTCCTCACCCTCGCGAACAATTCGCTGGCCTACTCCACCACGTATACGAGCGCGCCGCCCGCTTTCGACCGCTTCAGCGGCAACCTGCAGGACAACGGCGAGACCCTCACGCTCTTCCGGCCGGGCGCCTATCCCGGCGAGGAGATTCTCGTGGACCGCGTCCGCTACGAGAGCGGCCCGCCGTGGCCCGCCGCCGCCAGCGGCCTCGGCGCGTCCCTCCAACTCATCGACGCCATGAAAGACAACGCGCGCGTCGCCAACTGGACCACCCAGGGCCAGTGGCTCTACGCCAGCTACACCGGAAGAATTCAGAGCAACGGCACCTCGTTTCTGATCTTTTTCAGTGGATCCGCAGGGGACGTTTACATCGACGACATCACGCTCGTGACCGGAACGGTCGCCGGGGTGGGCATGAACCTGCTCCAGAACGGCGGCTTTGAAATGCCGCTCTCGGGCACCTGGACCAATCTCGGCAACCACAGCAATTCCATGGCGAGCACGGACTTTGCCCACTCCGGCAATTCCAGCCTCCACATCATTGGCACAGGGCCCGGCAGCGCCAGCGCCTGCGTCCGGCAGACCATTGGGACGTTCCCGACCAATACCCTCTGCACGGTAGGTTTCTACTTCATCTCGACCACCAACGGCACGCTCCTGACCGTCCGCACGGCGCCGGGCAGTGAATTCAACACGAACCACCTCGTTCGGATACCGCCGACGCCCTACAGTCCCGGCGCGAACAACACCGTCGCCGCGCCGCTGGCCGCCTTCCCGCCGGTGTGGCTGAACGAAGCGCAACCCGAAAACCTCGCCGGCCTCGCCGACAACCAGGGCGAACGCGAGCCGTGGGTCGAGATTTACAATGCCGGCACCGATCCGGTTTCGCTCGACGGCTGGTATCTTTCCACAAGCTACGAATCGCTCAACCAGTGGGCCTTCCCCGCCAACGCGACGCTGCTGCCCGGCCAGTTCAAGGTCGTCATCTGCGACGCCGAGCCCACGGAGACGACGATGGACGAGTGGCACACCAACTTCCGCCTCAGCCCGACCAACGGCTCCGTCGCGCTCCCCTGGTCCCCCGCCGGCCTGCAGATTCTCGATTACCTCAATTACACCGACATCCGGGCCGGCCGCGCCTATGGCGATTTCCCCGACGGCCAGCCCTTCTTCCGCGAGGAGTTCTACCGGCCCACGCCCGGCACGACGAACGACCACACCGCCGGGCCGCTTGCGGTCTTCATCAACGAATGGATGGCCCAGAATGAAGGCAGCCTGCTGAATACGAATAACAACAACCAATCCGACGATTGGTTCGAAATCCATAACCCGAACAGCGCGCCGGCCGATCTCTCCGGCTTCTTCCTCACCGACAATCTCACAAACCCCGAGCAATTCCAGGTGCCGCCCGGCACGATTATCCCGCCGCACGGCTTCCTCCTCGTCTGGGCCGACGGCAAACCGAGCCTCAACACCAACACCGATCCCGCGCTCCACGTCTCCTTCAAGCTCGAGCAAAACGGCGAATCCATCGGCCTGTTCGGCGGCGACGGCGCGCTCATCGACGCCGTGACCTTCGGCCCGCAATACAGCGATATCAGCGAAGGCCGCTACCCGGACGGTCCCGCCGCCCAATGGCTCGCGCCGCTCACCGTCCCGACGCCCGGCGCGCCCAATGCGCTCTACGCGAACCGTTACCCGGTGCTCACCGCCATCCCGAACACCACCGCCTACGTCAACCTGCCGTTCCAGATTACCGCCGCCGCGACCGACCCCGACTCGCCCCCGCAAACACTCTTGTTCA
>CAZZAQ010000681.1:0-633 GCA_964652165.1 uncultured Bifidobacterium sp. | reverse complement strand
GGCGGCGAGCGCGACCTTCGTCGCCGGGGCGATCAAGTTTGGGGCGTTTCAGGAGACCGATTGGTTTACGTACACCCTGGGCTGGACGCTCTTGTTCACGCTCGGAGGCGGCGCACCGACGAACTCCACACTCCACCCCTCGACAGGCGACTTCTCGTGGACACCGACCGCGGCGCAGGCCGACACCACGAACGTCATCACGCTGCGAGTGACAGACAACGGCACGCCGGTTCTGAACGCCGAACGGACTTTCACCGTCACCGTGCGCGCCGCAGTCCTGCTTGGCGGCATCACCGCAGGGCCCGGCGGCATGATTTCCTTCAATGTCCTCACCACGCCCGGCAAGACCTACCGCGTCCAATATAAGAACGCGTTGACCGACGAGATGTGGATCCATCTGCCGCCCGACCATCCCGCCGTCGGCGCCAGTCTTACAATTAACGACACCATTGGCGCGCAGCCGCAGCGGTTCTACCGGGTGCTGGAGTTGGACTGAGTCAGTGGGCAGGCGTTGCGGAAACCCCGCGGCGCGCGGGATGGGTTGACGTAGCTGCGACCGTGAGGTCGCGGGACGGGGACGCATCCGGTTGGGCAGCGGCGGCGTTTTCGTTCCCGTTTGAAAATTCAGCCTGC
>CAZZAQ010000680.1:0-3318 GCA_964652165.1 uncultured Bifidobacterium sp. | reverse complement strand
TTATGGTTAGTGCCGATTTCTATGAAAGCGACCACCCGCAGGGCGATTGCCATCGCGATACTGGCGTGCGCCGGGATGTTCACGATTCCGCCCCTCTCCTCTCAGGAACCCCCGCCGCAGAAACGGCAACAACCGCCGCCACCGCCGCTGCCCCCGCTGCCCCCGAACTTCCCCAGGCCGCCGACGCGCCCGTTTGTCGTCGCCCCGGTTTCTCCGGCTCCAGTGCCGAACCTCCAACCGCCCTCCTTTCAGCCTCCGCCAATCGTCCCCGCCAACGTGACCCCAGGCACGCTGCCTGTGGCGCCGCCGCTTCAGCCCGCCCTTTCGCCTTTTGAGCAGATCGCCCAGCCGTATGCGCAGTTGACCGCCTTCAATTGGGACGCCGAGCAGAAGGAGTACACCACCAAACCGGGCGACTTGACTGCCAATTACACGTTCTGGTTCACGAACACTTCCGACAAGGAAGTGATCATTAACGCGGTCCGCACCTCCTGCGGTTGCACGGTGGCCAAACTGCCGGCGACCCCCTGGCCCGTTCAGCCGGGCACCAACGGCCCCATCGACGTGAAGATCGACTTGCGCGGCAAGTCGGGAACCATCGCCAAGTCCGTCACCGTCGTGTCCTCCGCCGGCGTCAAAACGCTCATCGTCAGAGTCAACGTCACCGGCGCACCTGCGACCGCCGGCGCCCTTGCCGCGAACCACCCGGCCATGGGCGACCAGGAGAGGCTCGAAAACATGCAGAAGGCGCTGTCCGATCGACAGGTCGTCTTCAAGGACGCCAAGTGCGCCACTTGCCACGCTGACCCAGCCAGGGGCCAGGCGGACGGCTCGGTGATTTATCGCGGGATTTGCGCCACGTGCCACGATTCTCCCTTGCGGGCCGCCGCCGTGACCGACCTCAAGGCGCTCAAACACGAAACCGACATCGACTACTGGAAACACTGGATCGCCCACGGCCGCCCCGGCTCGATGATGCCCGCCTACGCTCTGGCGGAAGGCGGCCCGCTCGGCGAGCTGCAAATTCAGGCGCTCGCCCAATACTGCATGAGTGTGTTCCAGCCGGCCGCGACTCGGGCGTCGCAGTTACCTACCGCGGTCACGAACGCAGCCGTTTCGACTCCGGCGATCAGCGTCTATCCGATTCCGACGCGCAAATAGCCGGCTAGCCCGGATCGGACGCCTACTCGGAAATGGGCCTAAAACGAATAATTCAGCGCGGAGCCGGTTACGCGACGCGGCGTGACCCTTCCGATTGTCGCAGTGGCCCGCTCACGGAGAGGAGCGACCAAACAGATGCGCTACCGATGCGCTGAAGCGAACCGGCGGAGCCGGTTTGCGTGCTCATGGTTTTTCTGTTCGCGCCGGTCGCTAAAGCTGGGCGTTAGGTGACTTCGCACCTCATGCACATGTTCAGCCTACCTTTGATTATGGCGCTTGTCCTTCTGGCGCTGCTCGCTATCGCCGCGTCTTTGATTCGACTGCTTGGACGACAGCAAAAGGCGCTGAGAGTTGCCGCTGGATACGAGGCTGTTCCTGCTTTGCTCACTCCGGCAGAGCGTTCGTTCTTTGGAGTTCTTCAGCTGGCAGTGGCATCCGATTACCAGATTTTCGTCAAGGTCAGACTGGCAGACATTGTTCGGCCAGTTCGCAGTCCGAGCCGCAGTGGTTGGCAGTCAGCCTTCAATCGCATCACTGCGAAGCACGTTGATTTCGTTCTCTGTGATTCGTCGCGCTTAGGCGTAGTTGCAGTGATTGAGTTGGATGACCGCACGCACGAGAGGTTCGAGCGTGGAGTCCGTGATGGCCTTGTGGATTCTGCGCTTGCTGATGCTCACATCCCGGTCTTGCGAGTTTCCGCACGACAGTCTTATTCTCCCACGCAGATTCGGGAGCAGGTGGATAGTTTATTTCGTTCACATGAGAGAGTTACGAATGTCGTCGCCTAACCAGTGCGCTGCAGCGCCCGGCCATCGCGCTGTGGTTGCCATCGTGGCCCCTGGTGGGCCGGGGCGCTGAGCTTGGGTCGCTAGGCGCCGTCAGCACATCACACCCAAACGCACCGTATGAAAACAACACGCAAAGCCAAACTAGTGCTGCTCGCGGCGGTCAGCGTCGCGTTGCTTGGCTGGGTTGCCTACGAGTCCAGCACTCCGTCCAAGACACGTGCCAAGCGCATGCATTCTATTCACAACATTGTTTCGACGGCCATTGAGGCTTCAGTCGTGCCACCGGCCGTTCAGCCGCCTTCCCCGAAGTGACCAGTTCGAGCCGGTGACCACGCCGCTTTACGAATTAAGTTTTTTGTCGCGATCCCAAGCGCACGAATGACAGTAGGATCTTATCCCGCGACAAAAAACTGGGTTGAGCTCAATCCGCTGCGCGCCCTCTGCGAACAACCCAATGAATCAGAAGCGCGTTTGCCGGATTCTCATTGGCTTGGTCGTCGGATGCTGGGCTACGGGTGCGCAGCCGGGCAAGGAGACGAGCAATCCTGATTCTTCTATAGGGAAGGGCGCGGTGAGAGTTGAGTACATCGCTCACGCCTGCTTCCGCGTCACCTCGCCTTCCGGGAAGCAGATTCTTCTCGACCCGTATGCAAGCCGAGTTTGGCTGGGCTACGACTTTCCTCCGAACCTCCACGCCGATGCCATCTTGATTTCGCACCCGTATTACGACTACGACGGCGGGGAAGCGGCGGGCCGGAGGGTACCCTGGTCATGGACGAATCTCATTCTCCGCACTCCTGGTACGAACCGAATCGGCGATGTCACGGTAATCGGATTCTCCGGAAAACACGCGGACCCGTGGGGCAAGGAATTCGGCCAGATCAACACGATCTGGTTGTTGGAAGTCGGTGCGCTCAGGATCGTCCACCTCGGCGATAATGGCCCCCTGCGCGAGGACACCATCCGACAACTGGGCCGCGTGGACGTGCTCATGATGCCGATCGATTCGCAATTTCACATTCTCAAAGCGGAAGAGATCGCCGCTATCCGCGGACGGTTATCGCCATCGGTCCTGGTTCCAATGCACTACCGACATGACGACCTCGAACCAGTCGCCGGCAGCCCGGAGGCTCTCGGCGGCATCGAGGGATGGGCGAAAGGAGAGGCCAACGTGCGATACTTGGAGACGAACACGCACGACTTCTCCTCCGACAGCCTTTCCAAGAAGCCCGAAGTGCTTATCTTCAAGCACTCGCCGCTCGTGAGGGCCGCGAATTGAGGGCATCTGAGTTGCTGGCAAGCTCAAATGGCTCTGTTGGTTTGTGAGGCCGAGGGCCGCCCAGCCTGAAAGGCTACAATAATCCAGCCC
>CAZZAQ010000679.1:0-3322 GCA_964652165.1 uncultured Bifidobacterium sp. | reverse complement strand
CCCGGCGTTTCTTGGCTCCGGCTCGCGGGGACGCTCGCCCCACCGGCCTTCACTGTGGGATTAGCAACGCGGGCGGATTGGCATTGACGATTCGACAGACCACACGCACCTTTTTGCCGCATTGATGCGCCAGCCACTGTCGAAGGAATGAAGACCGTTCTTTTCGTTTGCACCGGAAACGTTTGCCGCAGCCCCATGGCGGAAGGCTTGTTCCGGCTTGCCGTGAAGGGGCGCGGGGAATACCGGGTGCTGTCCGCGGGCGTGGGCGCGGCCGAGGGCCTCCCGCCGAGCGAACACGCGGTGCGCGCGCTCCGGGAGCTGGGGATCGACATCTCGCAGTTGCGCAGCCGGATGTTGGCGGCGGACGTGGTGCGGCAGGCCGATTACATCTTCGGCATGACGCACAGCCACGTCGACGCGATCCTGCTGCTTTACCCGCAAGCAGCGGAGAAGACGTTTCTACTGCGCGAGTTTGACGAAACCCTGGATAGTTTTGAGAATGACATCCCGGACCCGATCGGCGGGAGCATTGAAGTGTACCACAATTGCCGCGACCAGATTGAGCAAGGCATCGCCTCCATGTTAAAATTCATCGAACAAACCTCCGCGCCGTCCCAGGGCCCGATTTCGGCCCCGCCCAGGACCCTGGCCATCGGCTCCGACCACGGCGGGTATGAGTTGAAGGAAATCTTGAAGCACCACCTGGTCAGGCAGGGGATCCAGGTGAAGGACTTCGGAGCGGGATCGAAAGAGGCCACGGACGATTACCCGGATTTCGCGCAAGCCGTGGCGCGCAGCGTCGCCGAACGCAAGCAGGAGTTGGGCCTGCTCGTCTGCACGTCGGGCATCGGGATGAGCATCGCGGCCAACAAGGTGCCGGGCGCGCGCGCCGCGCTGGTGTGGGACACCCACATGGCCGAGCTGGCCCGCCAGCACAACCACGCCAACGTCCTTTGCCTCGGGGGCCAGGAAACCAGTCCCGAGCAGGCCCGGCAGATCGTGGACGCCTTCCTCAACGCCCGCTTCGAGGGCGGCCGGCACGAACGCCGCGTGAACAAGCTCGAGCCCGCTGCCGCCCTCGAGTTGCAACTGCGCCACGTCGACCCCGAGATCGCGCAGGCCATCGATTTGGAGCGCCAGCGCCAGCAGGAGAACATCGAGCTCATCGCCAGCGAAAACTTCACCAGTCCCGCCGTGATGGAAGCGCAAGGCTCGGTGCTGACCAACAAATACGCCGAGGGTTACCCGAAGAAGCGCTGGTACGGCGGCTGTGAACACGTCGACACCGTCGAACAGCTCGCCATCGACCGCGCCAAGCAGCTCTTCGGCGCCGAGCACGCCAACGTGCAGCCCCACTCCGGTTCGGCCGCGAACATGGCCGTCTATTTCGCGTTCCTCAAGCCGGGCGACCGGCTGCTGACCATGGACCTGAGCCACGGCGGGCATTTGACGCACGGCAACAAGGCGAATTTTTCGGGCAAGTTCTTCGAGATCGTCCACTACGGTGTGCGCAAGGAGGACGAGCGAATCGATTACGATCAGCTTGCCCAATTGGCCCGGGCACACCGGCCGAAGATGATCACGGTCGGAGCCAGCGCCTACTCGCGCGTCATCGATTTCGAACGCATGGGCGAAATCGCCCGGGACGCCGGCGCGCTGTTGCTGGCGGACATTGCGCACATTGCCGGCCTCGTTGCCGCGGGCGTGCATCCCAGCCCGGTGCCGCACGCGGACTTCGTCACGACCACCACGCACAAAACACTCCGCGGCCCGCGCGGGGGCGCCATCCTGTGCCGGGAGAAGTACGCCAAGGAAATCGATTCGCAAATGTTCCCCGGGATCCAGGGCGGGCCGCTGATGCAGGTCATTGCGGCCAAAGCCGTCTGCTTTTACGAAGCGCTCCAGCCCGCCTTCAAGAGCTATGCCGCGCAAATCGTCCGCAACGCCGCGGCGCTGGCCGATGGGCTGAAACGCAACGCGTTCCGCCTCGTCAGCGGCGGCACGGACAATCACCTCATCCTAATCGATGTCGGCGCGAAGGGGTTTGCCGGCAAGGATTGCCAGATTGCGCTCGACGAAGCCGGCATCACCACCAACAAAAACACGATCCCCTTCGAGACCCGCTCGCCGTTCCAGGCCAGCGGTATCCGCGTCGGCACGCCTGCCGTCACCACCCGCGGCATGAAAGAGCCGGAGATGGCCGCCATCGCAGACATGATGAGCGAGGTGCTCATGGACATCAAGAACGCCGAAGCCGCCCGCAAGGTGCGCCAGCGCGTGCGCGAACTCTCGGCAAAATTTCCCTTGCCCTATTGAGAAGGCTGGACTAACCCTGTTCTTGTCTCCGTATTGCCGGGTGGTTTGAACGGAATCGAGCCGCCGGCAATCCAACGAAACGAACGCTGCGTATCACCGATCTTTCCGCCTGACTTGCCCCGTCCGCCCGCGTTTGAGATTTTGAACAAAACTGATCTTATGCCCAGAGCAGCCACTCCCAGAAAGCCCGGCCGCCCCAGAGACCCCGGTGCCGACGCGCCGGAAGGCGGCCATTCGATGGAAAGCCCAGCTTCGGAATCCGCGCCCGCCGAAGCCACTCCTGCCGAAGCTGCCAAGTCCCCGGTTGCAATGCCATCGTCCGCGGTGACCTCCAGGTGCCGACCAAGCCCGTCGAGCCGGGCGAAGAGGAAGCCGCTCCCGCGCCCCGGACCGACGGCAAACCCGCCGTGACCATCAACATCGCCAAGCTCCAGGCGATGAACATGACGGAACTCAACGCGATGGCCAAGGAGATGAGCATCGAGAACTTCGGCACGATGCGCAAACACGAGGTCATCTTCCACATCCTCCAAAAGAACGCCGAGCGCTCCGGCATCCTCTTCTCCGAGGGCGTGCTCGAAGTGCTTCCCGAAGGCTTCGGCTTCCTTCGCTCCCAGAGCTTCAATTACCTGCCCTGCCCCGAGGACATCTACGTTTCGCCCTCGCAAATCCGGCGCTTCGACCTCCAGACGGGCAACCTCATCGCCGGCCAGATTCGGCCGCCCAAGGAAAAGGAAAAGTTCTTCGCCCTCCTCAAAGTCGAGGCCGTGGACACGGAAGACCCCGACAAGGCGAAGGACAAGACCCTCTTCGAAAACCTCACGCCGCTCTTCCCGAACAGGCGGTTCATCCTCGAAACCGCCGGCGACGAACTCTCCACCCGCGTCGTGGACCTGGTCTGTCCCATCGGCAAGGGCACCCGTGGCCTCATCGTCGCCCCGCCGCGCACCGGCAAGACCGTGCTGATGCAGAAACTGGCCAACGCCATCCTCAAGAACAATCCGGA
>CAZZAQ010000678.1:0-3329 GCA_964652165.1 uncultured Bifidobacterium sp. | reverse complement strand
CCCGGCTGAGCCCGCGGTTCACTTTTCAATTCGACAAGCCGGGAGGCGCTCGCCCAGAGTCCCGGCCAATCACACGTTATGAAGCGCTTTTTCGCATTCTTGTTTGCGCCGTTGAAATGGATGGCCAATGCCGGCCTTGTCGCCGCGATTGGTCTGGGGCCGGCCTCAGCCGCAGGCGCGGCCGAGCCGGGGTATGCCGACCGGCAGTTCGACTTCGCGCTCATCGGCGACACGCCGTACGACGCCCTCCAGGAGACGAACTTGTTCCCCAACATGATCGACGAGCTGAATCAGGCCCAGCTCGCCTTCGTCGTGCATAACGGCGACATCAAGAGCTCTTCGACCCCATGCACGGACGAGTATTTCGAGGCGCGCGCGCAGCAGTTTGCGACCATCCGTCATCCGTTCGTCTTCATTTTTGGCGACAACGAGTGGAGCGACTGCGGGAAGGTGAAGACGAACGCGTTCGTGCCCGAGGAACGGCTCGAGAAGCTTCGGGCGCTGTTCACGCAGGGCGACCTCTCGCTGGGCCAGCGGCCCATGCCGCTGCTTCGCCAGAGTCAGACGCCGGCGTTCGCCAAGTTCCGTGAGAACGTCCGTTGGGTCGATGGCCGCGTTGTGTTCGCGGGGTTGAATGTTCCGGGCGACGACAATCATTTCGGCACGCCGGAATTCGACGCGCGCAACGCGGCGAACATCGCCTGGATTCAGGAGGCCTTCGCCCTGGCCAGCCGCGAGCGGTTTCACGCCGTGATGCTCATCATGCAAGCCAACCCGCACTTCGACCTGGCGGCCACGAACAGGGTCCGGCGGGGCTTCAACGAAATGCTCCAGGTGTTGGAGCGCGAAACCCTCGCTTTCGGCAAGCCGGTCGTGCTCGTGCATGGCGACAGCCATTACTTCCGAATCGACCAGCCGCTGCTCGGCTCGCGCAGCAAACGGCGCATCGAGAATTTCACGCGCGTCGAGACGTTCGGCAATCCCGACGTGCATTGGCTCAAGGCAAGCGTCGACCACCGCGACCCCAACGTCTTCACTTTTCGGCCGCAATACGTGCGGAAGAACTTGCTGACGCATTGAGCGGCATCCGAATGAACGAAGAACAGTGGACAGCCGTTGACCGTTTCATCAGCGACTGGCTCATTCCGCCCGACCCGCCGCTGGAGACAGCGCTGCGCGCCAGCGTCGAAGCCGGCCTCCCGGCGATTCAGGTTTCTCCTGCGCACGGAAAACTATTGCACCTTCTGGCGAAGGTTCGCGGCGCGCACAGCATCCTCGAAATCGGCACGCTGGGCGGATACAGCACGATCTGGCTGGCACGCGCGCTGCCACCCGGCGGACGCCTGATCACGCTGGAAGCCGATCCGAAACACGCGGAGGTCGCCCGGGCGAACCTCGCGCGGGCGGGTCTGGCGGGCGTCGTCGAGCTGCGCCTGGGCAAGGCGCTGGATGTCCTGCCGCAGCTCGCCGCGGAGAAGCGCGGGCCGTTCGATCTCATCTTTATTGACGCCGACAAGCCATCGACTCCCGACTACTTCGCGTGGGCACTCAAGCTCTCTCGCGCCGGCAGCCTTATCATCACCGACAACGTCGTTCGCAAGGGCGCCTTGGCGGACGCAAACAGCACCGATCCCAGCGTGCGTGGAATGCGCCGCTTCCACGAAATGGTGTCGGCCGAACGGCGCGTGAGCGCGACGACCATCCAAACCGTCGGCAGCAAAGGATACGACGGATTCACGCTCGCTCTAGTCGGCGAGGCAGGATCGAGATGAACCGCGACATTCACGCGACGAAGAAGCTCCCGGGCAAATGTTGCAGGCACGGTTGGTCGCCGGTCATCAAGCTAAGCACAACACCAGAAGTGAAGGTGGAGATGAATCCGAGAGCAGGTGGTCGAACTCCACGTCGGCCTTGGAGCCGAGAAACTGCCGAATGGCCGCAAGCGAACGACGAGCATTTTGTCGTCCGGAGTGGAATGAATGAGTGGGGTGTTGAATGAATCCAACTCAGCAACTCATTCAAGCCCATGAACGCTGTCACATCCGTCGAATCCAAGCCAGTCATCCCAACCGCAGTCGCCACCGACTCCACAACTCCGGCGCCTGAACGCACGCGGAGCGAGCGCCTCCAATCCCTGGACGCGTATCGCGGCCTCATCATGCTCACGCTGCTGGCCGGGGGAATCTTTCATTCGCTCAAGGGCCATCCGATTTGGAACTGGCTTTATGTGCAGAATGAACACGTTGACTGGGCCGGGTGCGTTTATTGGGACCTCATCCAGCCATCGTTCATGTTCATGGTCGGCGTCGCCATGCCCTTCGCCTTTGCGCGCCGGGCGGCGATGGGCGATTCGTGGGGCCGACAATTTCGGCATGCGCTCATTCGCGCATTCAACCTCTGCGCCATCGGCATCCTGCTCGACCACTTCGGCGCGCAGAGGATCCAGATCGGTTTCATCCGCGTCCTGCAGCAGATTGCGTTCGGATATGTTTGCGCTTTCTTCGTGATCGGCCGCGGCTTTCGCACGCAAGGACTGGTCGTGGTGGCGCTGCTCGTGGGCTACAATTTGCTCTGGGTATTCAACGCGTGGAACGGTCCCGGCGGTCCGTGGGCGCTGGGCAACGACAACGTCGGGAGCACCTTCGATCGTTGGATGCTCGGCCGCAATTACTCAGGCTACTACGTGGGCATGAACGCCATCCCGTCCGCGGCGACGATCATCTTTGGCGTCATGGCCGGCCAACTGGTCATGCAACGCCTGCCCCATCGACGCACGATGCTCATCCTGCTTGGCGCCGGACTGGGCGGGATTGCGCTGGGCCTCGCCGTCAGTCCGTGGCTGCCGTTGATCAAACGCATTTGGACGCCAAGTTTCGCCGTGTTCGCGGCCGGCTGCACGACGCTGATGCTGCTGGCGTTTTACTGGTCCATCGAAGTGATGGGCTGGCGGCGTTGGGCGTTTCCACTGGTTGTGGTCGGAATGAATTCCATCGCCGCCTACGTGCTGGGCAATGCCTTCGGCGGCTGGTTTCGCAGCGCCAGCGGCGCGTGGATCGGCTGGCTGAAGGAACCGCTTGGCGAAGCGTGGTTCCCGGTATTCCAGCACGCGCTCTTTGCCGCCGCGGCGTTGGGCGTGTTGTATTGGCTGTATCGGCGAAAGATTTACTTCAAGTGCTGACGGTCATCGCGTCGGCGCCGTGGACGCCGCACGGCCACGGCTGGATTTCCTCTCGAACCGCAACCACCTGGGATTGTCCTGGCTCGACGCTGGAATGGGATTCAGGTTGCGATGGACAAAACTTCGCGGAACCGGGATCGTCCACCATCAC
>CAZZAQ010000677.1:955-3339 GCA_964652165.1 uncultured Bifidobacterium sp. | reverse complement strand
GCAGGCGCGGTCGCCTGCCCCACTTCGATCTGGTGCGTGTGCCGAGTTGCGCCCGCATCCTCGGGAGCGCGGACAGCCTTGTCCGCGCGAATTCGATATGCAGTCTTTCCCCAATCCACTCTTGGCACGCGCGGGACCGTTTGTTTCACTCGGCCCGCTCAATGCCCAAACTGCGCGCCATTCTGCCGCTCCTCGCCCTGCTCGGCGCCGTCGTCACCGCGCGGGGCGCCGAAGCGGAGGAACCGTGGGTCATCGAGTCGGAGAGCGGTATCCTCTACAAGCTGGGCGAAGGCACCATCAC
This sequence comes from uncultured Bifidobacterium sp., assembly GCA_964652165.1. Lineage (GTDB taxonomy): Bacteria > Verrucomicrobiota > Verrucomicrobiia > Limisphaerales > JADJPG01 > DASTLJ01. The sequence continues at coordinate 3,038 of CAZZAQ010000677.1, read as the reverse complement.
GCTGACCAACGGCGTCACGATTCGCCACCGGGGCGCCGTGCTCAAGGCCCGCCGCGCGCGGCTCAACCAGGAAACCGGCGAGTGCCAGGCTGAGGGTGACGTGCGGCTCGAAGGCGATGGCAAAGTCTGGACGGGCGAAAAGATGCGCTACAACTTCAAGACCCGCCAGATTGTAGGCGAAGACTTCAAGGCAGGCCAGCCGCCCTACTTCGCCAAAGGCGAGGTATTCGTCGGGGAACAGGCGCAAGGGGTTTACGTGCTGCTGGACGGATTGCTCACGACGGATGACAACGCCGATCCGAATTACCACATCAAGGCGAAAACCATCACGCTCGTGCCGGGCCATTACATCGAGTGCGAAAACGCGACGGTGTACCTCGGCGATGTGCCGATCTTCTGGTGGCCCAAGCTGCGCCGCTCACTCCAGGCGCATCGCAACTTCTGGACCCTCACGCCGGGCTACCGCAACAAGTACGGGCCGTATCTGCTGACGACCTATGAGTCCTACTGGAACGAGCGGCTCCGGACCCGGCTGCACTTCGACGAGCGGGTCACTCGCGGGCCGGGGGTCGGGCCGGACGCGCTCTACCGGCTGCCGCACTTCGGCGAAGGGGAGATCAAGTACTACTACACTTACGACGACAAGCCGGGCCGCGACAGCGCGGACCAGGAAATCGATCGTCATCGCCAGCGGGTCTGGTTCGAGCACCAGGGCACGCTGCGGTCGAACCTCACGCTCAAAGCAGCCGCCCGCTATCAAAGCGATTCCCAGATGATTCGGGATTTTTTCCTGACCGAGTTCCACGACAACACGCAGCCGGCGACCTACGTGGAACTGGCTCAGCACTGGAACAACTGGGCGCTCGACGCCTTCGCCCAGCCGCGCGTGAACGAATTCCAGGAAACCGTGGAGCGCCTGCCCGACGTGCGCCTTACCGGCTTGCGCCAGCAACTCGGGCCGACGCCGTTCTACTACGAGAGCGAAACGTCGTTCGGCTATCTCCAGCGGGAGTTTGCTTACGATTTCACGAACCGCTTTTCAGCGGCCCGGGCGGACACCTTCCACCAGGTCCTGCTGCCGTGGACGTTCTTCAACTGGCTCACCGTCACGCCGCGGGCGGGCGGGCGCTTCACCTATTACGGCGAGGCGCACGGGCCGGGCGCGGCCACCGACGAGCGCGAGCGCTGGGTCTTCAACACGGGCGCCGAGGCGTCCACGAAGCTGTCGCGCACCTGGCCGGGGGCGCGGAGCCGCTTCCTGGACCTGGACGGCGTGCGGCACGTCATGCAGCCGTCGGTCAACTACGCCTGGGTGCCGCACCCGAGCGTGCCGCTGGAGGAGCTGCCGCAGTTCGATTATGAAATCCCCACCACGCGGCTGCTGCCGCTCACGTTCCCGGATTACAACCGGATCGATTCCATCGACAGCCAGAACGTGATTCGCTTCGGGCTGAGGAACAGGCTCCAGACCAAGCGCAGCGGGCAACTCGTCAACTTCGTCAACTGGGCGGCCTACCTGGATTGGCGGCTGCGGCCCAATTCGCAGCAGCGCACGTTCTCGGACGCGTACTCGGATCTCGACCTCCGGCCGAAGCGCTGGCTGACGTTCAACTCGCAGCTCGCGTACAACATCAACGACCGGGTCCTGGACGTGGCGGATCACGGGACGGTTATCTCGCCCAACGACGTGTGGAGCCTGCGCCTCGGGCATCGCTACCTGCGCGACGGGGCGTTCTTCGGCCCGACGACGCCGGGGCACAACCTGCTCTACGACACGATTTACCTGCGCTTCAACCAGAACTGGGGCACGCGCCTCTCGCATTACTACAACGCGGACGACGGGCTGCTTCAGCACCAGTATTACACTGTTTACCGGGATTTCCGCAGCTTCACGGTCGGGCTGACCGCCGCCATCCGCCAGAGCGTGGGCCAAAGCGCGGATTATGGGGCGGCCATCACGATCTCGACCAAGGCCTTCCCCCGCTTCGGCCTGGGCGACGATATGAATAAGCCGAACCGGCTGCTGGGGTATTGATGATGAAAACGGCAGCCTAGCGAATCAACGTGAATCCGGCACTTGCGG
>CAZZAQ010000677.1:0-915 GCA_964652165.1 uncultured Bifidobacterium sp. | reverse complement strand
AATAGAAACCACAGATGAACACAGATAGACACAGATTTTGGCGGAGAAAGTTACTCCCCCAATGGGTGGACTCGCCTGCCGTCGCAACGATTTCTTATCTGTGTCCATCTGTGGTTTCAATTGCTGCCTTTAGGATCAAACCCACAGCCGCCCAAGCGCGGAGGGTGGAGCGCACGTCGCGCGGCCGAACGACCGCGACAATGGAACGGACCATCGGGGCGGCAGCTCCGGCGGTGAATCCCAAAGGGATTCTATCATACAGCCCAGGGTTGGCGCGTAGGCGCCTACCCTGGGTCAACGCCCGTGCCAGCCCGGGCAACCCTGAAAGGGTTGTATCCGTGCGGGGCGGACGAAGTGGGGAGGGCAGACGCAACCCTTTCAGGGTTGAATGCCCTTGCGGCGTGCGGTCCCAGGGTAGCCCGCTGGCGCGGGCAACCCTGGGCTTCATTGCGGAATCCCTTTGGGATTCATAGAGAGGATGGCCTCCTTCTCGGTGCTGCCACGCTCGTTCCGGTCGGCGGGTCGCCGACCGGCACGGGCGGGTCGCCCGTGCCACCCATCCTTTGGCCGCGTGGGCGCGGGGCCGTAGTCACGGAATTTTTGACCGCGGATGCCACGGATAGCACGGATGAAAACGGTCCTATTTTGCCAATCCGTGAAATCCGCGTAATCCGTGGTCAAATTACGGACTACCGTCGTGGGTCACTCCGCGACTGCGTCGCAGCGGCGGCGTGATTCAGGCCAGGATTTCCTTCACGACTTCCCCTTCCACGTCCGTGAGCCGGAAGTCGCGCCCGGCGTAGCGGTAGGTGAAACGCTCATGGTCGAATCCCAGCAGGTGCAGAATCGTCGCGTGCAGGTCGTGGACGTGGACCTTCTTCTCGGCGGCGCGGAAGCCGAACTCGTCAGTCGCGC
>CAZZAQ010000676.1:1826-3350 GCA_964652165.1 uncultured Bifidobacterium sp. | reverse complement strand
GAGTGGTTCTGGCGGGCGAATGGAATGGCGTCAGTCGAGCATCGCGGCGTTCGGGAATTGCCCGAGGCGGGACCCGTGGCGTTCGTGACGACTGGCCGGCGCGCGATCTCACGCCAACACCCGGCGCAACGCCTGCGATTCGCGCAACAACTCGCGCGCCGCGGCGAGCACGGGCGCTTCGCTCTCCCGCGCCGGAGGCTCGGCCACCTCGTGCTCGTCCGGATCGCCGAGTCCCGTGTCGCGCAGCCGGCGGAGCCGATCGAGCATCATGTCTCGCATTTCAGGCGCATTGTCGATGCCGTGGAAGAAGCCGCGATGGCCGGCGTTCGTCAGGCCGCCGTGCGCCGGGTGGACGGGCGCGCCGCCGCCCGCGGTGGAAACTTCCAGGTCGTAAATGCCCAGCAACCACTGCAACGGCCCTTGGTGGACGGAGATTTGCTGGATGTTGGCGAAGGTCATCGTCATCTCCTGCACGTGCCAGATGCCGGCGCGGATGCGCAGGCTCCGATCGGTCGCGATGTACCAGCGCATCTCCCAATCGAGCCGGACTATCGCATAAGTAACCGGGAGTTGCGCCAGGAACAACAGGACGCCGAACACCTTGAGGACGTTTACCGTGATGTAGAGGCCGCGCGGAACGCCGCTGGCCGCAACTTGCCAGGCCACGATGAAGACAACCAGGCCAGCAAAAGCCGCCGTCTGCCGCGCTCCCCAGAGCAGCAGCTTGAGTTTGAAAAAGTTCGGCGCCGCGCGAAACGTCCTCACCGAGCCGGGCGAACCGGCCGGAAGTTCAGGCTCTGGAGGCACTTTGAACAGCTTGAGCACGGCGGCGCGGACCGGTGTGAACATAAGCAGTCAGGATTCACTTCAACCACGAATCAACACGAATGGACACGAATGAGGACGGCCATTCAGTGGTTGGGAGGTCGCCATGCCAACGCCTGCCAAACATCCAAACAGTGAGCGGCAGCCAAACTGGTCAACTACCGTCTCTCTCGCATGAATTCGTGTTGATTCGTGTTCATTCGTGGTTCTCATCTTCATGGTTGCGGGCTAGCCGGTTATGCACCGGAAGAATTCTGTTTCTCAATCGCCTGGCGCAACGCGCGCAACTCCTCGCACACCGCGCGCAGCGTCGCAGTGAGTTCCTCCGCGGTTTTCGCGTCGAGGCCCGCCGCGCCTTGCGCCGCCATCCGCGCGCTGGCGGCGGGGGACGATGCTCTCTCCTTCACGCCGCGCATCCGGCTGTAGAGGAAGTCGCGCACGGCCTGGTATTCGAGCAGCCCTTCGAGAGTCATCTCTGCGTTCGCGCTGCCGGCGGCGGTCTGGATTTGAATGCGCGCCAGGCCCAGCCAGCGCTCGATGATGCCCGAGACCAGATGGATGTCCTGAATGCGCGCGTAATTCAGCAGGACCTCCTTGCGGAACAGGAGGCCCCAGCGCATCGAGATCCCCTCGTCATCGAACCGATACCGCATCGTGTGGTAGCGGAAATAGTAAGGCAGAATCAGGATAGGAAACAGC
>CAZZAQ010000676.1:0-1816 GCA_964652165.1 uncultured Bifidobacterium sp. | reverse complement strand
CAGGCAGCAAATGAAATAGTACTTCATGAGCTTGGGATGCGGCCGTTCGATGGCCAAAATCGCCGACGGGTCAAATCCGCCACGCGGGGAAGTGGAGTGAGGCGTTTCCATAATCAGATCAGCTACAGCCCGCTGACTTTCAATGCCGCGACCAACGGCTCCAGGAACAATCCCGGCGCCACGCCCAACACCAAAACCGCCAAGGCCAGCAAGCCGACCGCCCATCGAGTCGTCGTCGCCGGAACGAGCGCGGACGCGCCCGCCGGGGCGGCGGCAACGTAAACCTGCTTCAACACCTGCAAGTAGTAATAGAGCGACACCGCACTCATGGCGATGGCCAGGATGACGAGCCAAAGCAATCCCATGCTCGCCGCCCCGCCGCCCGCCACGAACAGCCCCGCCTTGAACAGGAAAAACTTCCCGAAGAATCCTGCCAGGGGCGGGATGCCGGCGAGCGACAGCAAAAAGATCATCAGGCAAAACGCCAGCCCGGGCGAGCGGCGGCTCAGTCCCGCAAAGGCCGGCAGCGAGTCGTCCCCGGCCCTTTCCTGCACGACCGCCACGACCGCGAAGGCGCCCACAGTCGTCAGCGCGTAGGTCGTCACGTAAAACATCACCGCCGCCAGACCGTCCGCCTTGTCGCTGGCCAGCACGCCGACGAGCGTGTAACCGGCGTGCGCCACAGCCGAGTAAGCCAGCAGCCGCCGCACGCTGCTTTGCGCGATGGCGGCCAGATTCCCCAGCACGACCGACAACGCCGCCAGCACCGCCAGCACCGGAACCCAGCCTTGCGTGTAGCCGCGCCAGGCGCCGCTGCCCGCCGCGCCCGCGAAACCCACCATCATCACCTTCGCCAGGATGAAAAAGCTGGCGACCTTCGAGCCGGACGCGATGAACGCCGCGCTCGGCAGCGGCGCTCCCTCGTAGGCGTCCGGCGCCCACAGATGAAACGGCACCGCCGCCACCTTGAACCCGAACCCGGCCAGCACCATCAACAGCGCCACGAGCAGGAGCGGATCCAACGGCTTGCCCGCCAGCGCCGCGGCGATTTTCGTCAAGTTCAACTCGCCCGACAGCCCATACACCAGGCTTAGTCCGAATAGCAGAAACGCCGCGCTCATCCCGCCAAACAGGAAATACTTCAACGCCGCCTCGGCCGACTTCACGTTCCGCTTGTTGAACGCCGTCATTACGTACAGCGCCAGGCTCAACAGCTCCAGCGACACGAACACGAGCAAAATGTTCTCCGTGCTCACGAGGAACATCATCCCCACCGTCGCCAGCAGCAGCAGCGCGAAGTATTCCCCCGCGTGCTCCGTGAAGCGCGATTCCAACGACACCAGCGCCGTGCAGAGCGTCAGCGCGAGGATCACCACCTTCACCAGTCGCGACAGCGGATTGAGCACCAGCATCCCGTCGAGATACCCCGCCGGCGTCGCTTGCGGCGCGAGGAACAACGCCGCCCCCGCCGCGACGCACGCAAAGGCGGCCAGCCACGCCCCCCAGCGCATCCGCACCATGGCGGGCTCGCCGCGCAGCGTCGTGAGGTCCACCGCCAGCGCTCCCAGCGCCGCCACGACGACCAACGTTTCCGGCGCAACGAAGCCGAGGAGTTCCGAGTAATTCATGCTTGGGCTTCGTTCGGCATCGGGGCGCAGTTCAACATCTTGCCGCCGTTTGCGCAAGCGCCACGGCGCGTGGCCGCAAGTGCTCGCGCTGTTCAAACTCACAATGCGGAAGACAAATTCCGCGATTGCATCCGGGCTTGAATGACGCGGCCGAATTGACGATTCTGTCTTCGTGGCGCCACTGAACA
>CAZZAQ010000675.1:0-3350 GCA_964652165.1 uncultured Bifidobacterium sp. | reverse complement strand
TGCCGCTCCAGATTTGCACGAAGCGCACGCCGCGCTCGATCAGGCGGCGGGCGGCGAGACATTTGCGGCCGAAGTAATCCATCTCCTCGCGGGCGTTGATTTCCTTCGGCCAGGTCTTCGTCGATCGGTCGATGCCGTAGGCGTCGAGGAGGTAGTCCGGCTCGCGCGAGAGGTCGAGGGCTTCAGGGGCGGCGAGTTGCATCCGGGCGGCCAGTTCGTAGCTGCGGATTCGGGCGTCGAGGCGGGCGTCGTCCTCGCGGGTAGCGGCGTGCTGCCGGTTGAGCTGCGTCAGGAGCGCGTGCGCGGCGGATTCGCTGCGCGGGCTGATAAAGTCGCCGTGCTTATCGGCGAAGAGGTCGTTGATGGGATTCTCGCGGCCCGGATAAATCGTCGTCCCGGCGTGCTGCGGCGGCAGGAACGCTGAGTCCCAGTTCTTCGGCCCGTTCGAGGCGAAGCCGCGATGGTCGGGCAGCACGACGAACGCCGGGAGATTTTCATTGCTGCTGCCCAGCCCGTAGCTGACCCAGCAGCCCATGCCCGGAAAACCGGGCAGTTGAAAACCGGTCGCCTGAAGGTAGGTCGCCTGGCTGTGGACACCGGTCTTGCCGACGAGATTGTGGACGAACGCCATGTCGTCCACCACCGGGCCGAGTTCGCCCACGATGTCGCTTAGCAGCCGGCCACAACGGCCGTAAGGCTTGAAGCCCCAGATCGGTTTCATCCACGGGCCGAGGCCGTCCTGGAACGCCTCGACGTGCTCGCCGAAGTCGCTCTTCTGCCCGTCGCGGTTCACCAGTTCTAGCTTGAAATCGAACAGATCGATGTGGCTTGCCGCGCCGGCCATGAACATCTGGATGACGCGTTTGGCGCGGGGCGGATGATGTGGAAGCGGTGCGTGATGCGTGTTGCGTGTTGCGTGACCCGGTTCGGCGGCTCTCAGCAGATTTTCCCGTCCAAGCAAGCTAGTCAGGGCAATGCCGCCCAGGCCGCCGCCGGAGCGCCATAGGAATTCGCGGCGGGTCAAGGGCGGGCGGTGTCCAGGCGTCCGATGAAAAGGTGAATCGTTCCTGATCATTTCTGGTGCTGCATGAGCACCGCCAGGGCCTTCTCGAAATCGGTAATCATGACGAAGCCGGCTGATCCTCGTCGGCGACCAACGGCCGGAAGCGGGCGATGAATCGGGTCGCATTGACCAACTGCTGCGCCCGTTCGTCGGTCGTGAGCCGCAGGTTTTTTTCGACGAGGCTAAAGTCGATGTCGCGTTTGAACGCCTCGAGCACGGGGTCGGGCGCGTCCGCGGTGGGAAGCATGTCCGCTCCGTACGGCGCGGCCTGCTCACGCAGTTCGTCGGGAGAGTGGCTGTTCATGGCGTCGTCGGGTTATCGAAGGTTGTAGAGTGAGAGGAATGCCGCCCAACCGCTCGGCATCGGGTTCGGAAGGTCATTGAGTTCCTCCCCGTACTTGCAGGCCATGCGAAGGAAATAGATGGCGTGGAACATCGCTTCGACCATCGGGCGGGTGTGGCGAAGCCAGTCCTGATTGTGCGAGAGCTCGAATTGCTTGCCTGTGCCCTCAGTGACGATCTTCAAGAAATCTGCGTCCAGTTCCCGGCCTGGCAGGAGTTGTCGAAGCGCCGCGACGATCGATTCCGTCCACTGTTGCGCCTGCCCATAGACTTTGAACGACTGGTGGTAGAAGCGATAGACCGTGTCCTCAGCGCCCCAATGTCCTTCCGCGGACGCAAGGAGCTTCTTCAATTCCGACAGATGCGACTTGAGGTTCGCCAGAAGCTGAACCCGCAGGGCATCCTCTTGCGCCCGCTTTGCTTCAAACTCGGCCGTCGTCATGCAATTCTCTGTTCCGCGGCTCATCGTCAGTCTGACTCAACCCGCGGCTTCCTCGATCTCGCAGAGCGCGAGGCAATCGACGCGGAATGGGGTCATTTGGCTCGTCCGCGCCGCAAGAGCTTCAGCGCCTCTGGCCCTGAAACAGTCTTGCCGCGTCCCGAATCAATCTCCCGTCCACGCCGGCGAGCTTCCGCAAGCCATTCCGGGCTGACATCAAAGTCGTCGTCCGGAGCGAGACTTTCAAGGAGCGCTTCGGCAAGGTAGGCGCGGGCTGATTGCGGAAGTTTGAGCGCCTGGCCCTTAATCTTCTCAATAGTGGCGGTCATACGAATTAAGCTTGGTTGTCCACAGTATAGCCTTGGGCGTCAGCCGTTCAATCCACAAAAGCAAATTCATTCAAGTTGAACAACACACGGCACAGGTTGGCCAGCCCGTGCTCCTGCGCGTAGGCCGCCAGCGCCCGCTCCTCCTCCGGCGTCGGCGGGCGGCCGAGCGCCTCGTAGTGCGCGCGGCGGACCTGGGCCGGCAGTTGGGCTTCGGCTCGCTCCAGCTTCGCCGCGAAGTGCCGGGGCATCGTCACCATTAGCGCGTTGTTCAGGAGCGTCAGGGCTTGCAGTGGCGAGACGCTTTCGTTGCGACGGCCCACCTGCATCGATGGATCGGCGCAGTCGAGCGTGGTCATGAACGGCTGCGGTTGCGAGCGCACGATAAACCGGTAGATCGAGCGCCGGTGCGACTTCGGATCCTCGGGATCGTGCAATTGATACTCGTAGTGCGGCGAATGTTCGGGCTTGTCGATCACGAAGTCCCGGAAGCTCGGCCCGCCCATCCGCGGGTCGAGCTTGCCGGAAACGAACAGCACCGCGTCGCGGACGGCTTCGGCCTCGAGCTTGCGGCGGTTTTGGCGCCACAGCCAGCGGTTGTCCGGGTCACGAGCCAGTGCATCAGTAATCAGTAAGTCAGTATTCAGTGAACCTATGCCCGACCGCCGCGTCCGGCCCAACTGATTACTGATTACTGATTCACTGATTACTGAACTCTGCCGGTACGTCGCGCTCGTCACGATCAGCCGGTGCAAGGCTTTCAACGACTGCCCGCCGTCGCGGAACTCGCACGCCAGCCAGTCGAGCAACTCGGGGTGGGAGGGCGGCGAACCCATCCGGCCGAAATCGTTCGGTGTCTCCACCAACCCGCGGCCGAAGTGGTATTGCCAGACGCGGTTGACGATGGAGCGCCAGGTGAGCGGGTTGTTCGTCGAGGTCAACCAGTGGGCGAGTGCGACGCGGCGGTCGCCTTCGGAGTGTGAAGGGGCGAACGGGAAGCGGGAAGGGAGGCCGGTCACACAGGACAACGCGCCCGGCCCGACTTCCCGGCCCGGCATCTGGACATTGCCACGATTCAGGACGTGGATCGGCCGCGGCGTTCCCCCCTTGGCGCCCGTGCCGGCGAACGCGCCGGAACCGGTATGGACCGCCCCCACGTAGGCGACGCTCTGCGGCGGCA
>CAZZAQ010000674.1:0-3357 GCA_964652165.1 uncultured Bifidobacterium sp. | reverse complement strand
CCTTGGCCTGGCCTCGGCGAATCTTCGTCAAGCCGCGGCCCAGCCAGCCGTTGCCCAGCCCGCCGTCGGCGGCGATGGCCTGATCGAAGAAGCTCATCGCCTCGGTGGCGCGCCCGCGCGCGGCGAGGACAAATCCATTCAACGCCAGTCCCTGGGCGTTTCGGGGCGAAAGTCTCAGCCCTTGATTCAACGCCTCCAGGGCCTCCTTCGTGTGGCCATTGCCAAATTCCAGTTCCGCCACGCGGATGTGGGCCGCGCCGAAGTTCGGCGACTTCCTGGCCGCCTCGATGGCCGCGGAGAGCGCCTCGCGCAGCTTGGAACGCGACTGCTCGTAGTACGACCTCGCCAGCCACTCGCTTCCGGAGCCCGGCTCGGACAGGGAGGAGAGCGTCTCATGCTTCACCGCCACGATGACTTCACGAACGGCTTTCGAGGCCGGCGACGCGTTCGGAAGGTGCCGAAGCGAGGCTTCCGCCTGCGCCGCCTGGCCGGCGGCGAGCAGCAACGCCGCTTGCAAGCCCCGCTCCGCGTCGCTCGCCGGCTGCCGGTTCTCCGGATACGCCCCGAGCGCGCCGAGCAAGTCACCCTCCCGATACGCCTTGAGCGCGCCGGAAAACGTCTCCTTCTCCTGCGCGCTGAGGCCGAGTTCATCGGGATCGACCACAGCCGGGTAATAGAGCGTCCACTGGATGACGTTCGTCGCATCGAGCAGCGGAGCCTTCCTGGGCGGCTGGCCGGGATCGACCGTGCCTTGCTCGCCGCTCCGGAGTGTTTCGCTGACCTGTGCGGCGGCGAGCAGCACTTCGCCGTCGATGAGCGAAACGACCGTGCGACCGTTCTCCCCGACGGCCAGATTGAACTCCGTGCCGCGAATGGCGCCTGAAGCGACGGGCGTGCGGAACTGAATTTCCTCCGGCTTCTCGCGGCTGAGGAAGTAGGTGGCACCGGATTTGAGTTCGAGCTGCGGTTTCGCCCTGGCCTTGTCCGGCGGCTGGAGCTCCAGACTCGTCAGTTCGTCCACGCGCACAACGCTCAGGTCCGACCAGCGGAGCGTCGCGCGGCTGCGCAAGCCAGTGCGGAGCCGATCGCCGATGTTCAGGACCATGTTCGTCGGTGCGGGCGTGAACTGCGGGGAGCCCTTGCGCGCAACTTCCACCTTGCCTTCCTTCGAGAGGAGGACGCAAGTGAGCGGAGCCGCTCCTGAAGCAGGTTCGGCGGCGCTCGTGGCGCTGGCGAGCCAACAGGCGCCGAGCGCGCCAGCGAGCGAGAGCAGAATAGGAAAAAAGGATCGGATTGGCGGAACTCGGGAATGGTCCATAATCACACCCGCATGAGCAGCGAACGCGATAGCGCTCGGGTTGCCGGCCGCGAGTCGAGGGGTTGTATGCCAGCCGGGCGCGAAAGGCAAGGTTGAACGCGGGCACCGAGGGGCGCAACTCGGCACACGCACCAGATCGAAGTGGGGCAGGCGACCGCGCCTGCCGAAGTCCACCGGGCGACTCCGCCCGGTGAACCCTGCAAGCGAGGTCGCTTGCAGGACTATGCCAGCCGGGTCGGCTGGCCCACTGCGGTGCGTGTGCACGGTTGCGCCCGCTCCGAGGGATGTACTCCGCTCAGGGTTGCAACGCGCCGCCCTTCCGCTAGAGAATCCCGCCGCGTGACAACCAGTCAGCGGCCGGCTGCCGCCAATCCAATAAGTCGCCCTTGCGCGGAATGCAGATAAAATGAGCCTCCATATCCGACACGCGACACTGGCTGATTACACCGACAATGAGCCTGCCCTGCGGCTCTACCGCAAATTCGGATTCGAAATCGAGGGCACTCACCGCCGTTACGCCTTTCGGGACGGCCAGTACGTCGACGCCCACACGATGGCCCGGCTGCATCCCGCCCGCGCCGCCGGCCCGCCATGAACCTGCCGAACCAACTCACCGTTTCGCGCTTCGTGCTGACCGCGGCGTTCCTGGCCGCGTTGTTCATCGAGTTCCATTTCAACACCACCGTCGCGCTCGCGCTGTTCGTCGCTGCGGGCATCACCGACTGGATGGACGGCGCCATCGCGCGCCGCCGCAACCTCATTACGAATTTCGGCAAGCTGATGGATCCGCTCGCCGACAAGATTCTGACCTGTTGCGCGTTCATCGCGCTGGTCGGGCTCCGCAACATACCGGCGTGGATGGCGGCGCTCATCGTCTCGCGGGAACTGGCGATCACCGGCTTGCGCCTGCTGGCCGCGTCGAAAAACGTCGTGCTCGCCGCCGAACGTTACGGCAAGCACAAGACGCTGTGGCAGATGATCACAATCATCGCCGTGCTGGTGCATGTGAGCTACCGCGACTGGGGCGTTGTCGGGCGCGCCATATTCGGCTGGGAGCTGTTCGGGCGCGCGTGGGTGGCGCCGTTCGCCACGTTTTCGCTTTGGCTGACGATAGTGCTCACCTGCTTCAGCGGCGGGTTTTACTTGTGGCGCAATCGCCAATTGTATCTCAGCGATATGTAAGGCAGGTTTTGCAGTGATGCAAAGTGTGCAGGCAATGTTCGGCTGGCCAGAGGCCTTCGGTGTCCTGGTCATCCTCCTCGTCCTCCTCGGCGCGAAGCGGATACCGGATCTGCTCAACGGCGTGAAGCACGGCATTCATGAGTTTTACGATGCGACTCGTCGTGAAGTCGAACGAGAGGTCGCCGAGGCTATTGAGACCTGGGCCGTTGAGGACGACAGAAAAGAATTTCGCCGGTACGAATTCATTCTCTGGCTCATCGTCGCGCTCGTTGTGGTCGCAATGTGCGCCGCGGCCCTTGGGTGGCTGTAGCTGCGACCGTGAGGTCGCGGGCCGAATACCCAGGCAGAACCAAAACAATGCCGCCGCCCAACCTTCTGAGTTCCCGTCCCGCGACCTCACGTTCGCAGCTACGCTCAGCACATACTGGCGAAAACGCCAAACCGCGGCCGCGTTGTCGCAGTATTGCCGAAACGAGCAGCCAACGGCTCTCGCTCGCAAACTCGCATTGTCTCCCGCTGGCCGCTGAGGCAACTTCTCCGCGATGCCGATGCCGGAAATTCTGCCTCCAATCCTCGCCGGAATCTCCGTCGGATGGATTGTCCTTCTGATCGCCCTGGTGATTCTGATCCTGTTCGGCGCGTGGCGCTTGCCGGACATCACGCGGGCGGCGGCCACCGGGGATCGCAAGGAACTGGGCGAGGTGCTCTCCGAAACGGGCGCCGCGCTCGTCGTCTGCATCGCGCAAGGCTTCGGCATCGGGCGCGTGCCGGTGGCGCCGGGAACGTTCGGGTCTTTGCTCGGGCTGCTCTGGTTTGTGCTGCTGGTAGCCAGCGGGGAGTTCTGGGTGTACATCGCG
>CAZZAQ010000673.1:0-3363 GCA_964652165.1 uncultured Bifidobacterium sp. | reverse complement strand
TCAGAGACGGATGAGTTGATCCGCATCTTCCGTTCGAGCATCAAGACGGCGGAAAGGAGGAAGGAAGAGTAGGCGGAGGGCATTGGAAGTTGGTCGTTCAATGTTGGAAGTTCGAAGTTGGAAGTTCAATGTTCAGAGAAAAGAACGTCGAACTTTCAACGTCCAACGTCGAACGTCGAACGAAGGCCGGACGCTGAGGAGGGGATGGCAGAACGCTCTTCACACCAGCAGCTCTCGCTGCCACGGAAGCAATTCCTGCTCGTGCTCATCCCAGCGGGCGGCCAGCCCGATGAGCAGCGAGCGGCTGGCAATGAGCGTGGGATCGAGGCCCAGTTCCGACGCCCGTTGATTGCGGCGGTGTTCGAGGGCGTGGAGACGGCGTTTCTCCGATTCGTTCAGCCGCCGGCCTCTGCGGCGCACGGGGCCGGGCGGATGTTTCTCCGCCAGTCCCTGGGTGACCGCCTTGAGGATTCCCTTGCGACGGCGGGGCGTTAGGTAACGCGGGATTGCGGAATCAACGTCGCGGCCGGACGCGGCAGCGGGGGAGACGCTGACCATCGCCTCCGGCGGGAGGATGAAGTAGGGCGGGCGGTTTGAGGCGACCGCCTCCCCCTCGCGCCGGCGCGACAATTCGTGTGTGCCGAAACTCAGATGCGTGCTGCGCCAGTGTCTGGTGCTTTCCGATCAGTGATTGAAGGGAGTAACCCATGCGCGTGCGAATGCCGCCTGACAAACGTCCGATCTCGGATCCCAGGCAGAATTCTCTTACATCGTGCTGAACCTGACCACGCCAGGGTCCTCTGTCAACGGGTCTCCTTTCGGCATGTCTACTCCAGATTCCCACTGGGAACGGAAAACCCAAGAATTCTGGTCAGCTCCAGAACAGCCTCACGTGTGCTTGATAACCCGCACAACAGCCCATCAAAAAATGCAGAGGCGCTCGATGAACGCCGAACAAAGTGCAAACCTGACCCGAACCCGGCGGTCGCAGACCGCCGCTGCAGCCGCACCGGGAGTATTTGAACGGGCTTCCAGGTCAATCCCGCAGCGTGAAGGTTCCCTGCCACTCCACGCGGCAGGCCTGGCCGTGGGTGAGGAAGGTCGAACTCAATTCGAGCGTGTCGCCCGCGTGCAGGCGCTGCTTACCGAGTTTGCGCGCGGGCAGCTCGAGGATGGCGATATTGCGGACGTTGAGATTCACGCCGGAGACGTTCTCCAATCGCACCTCGGGATCGCTGGCGATACCCTCGCGGCCCGAGCCGATGCGGGCGCGGATGGGTTGACCGCCGGCGGCCTGGACGGTCCACACCGCCCGGTCGCCTTTGGGCACGGACTTGCCCCGGTAGTAAGCCTCTTCGATAATGTCGTGCGCGTAAAGCCCAAAGTAGAGCGCCTTCGGACTCCAGCAGACGTAGAGATCGGCCATTGGGAATTCCGACGACGGCTTCACAAAGCCGCGCTCGCGGTCCCAGTGCCGCATCGCCTGGGTGGAGTCGGAATTCTTGAGAGGGTCGCGCGGCGCGCGCGGCACGCCGGCCAAAGCGTCGGCGCGGGGTGGAGCGGGGCGTGACTTCAACGCGGTGAGATCGGCCCCGGCGAACGTGCGCGTGACTTCGTCATAAGGCCGATCGTGAATGTCCACGAGACCGAAATTGTAGTTCTCGCCATCGTCGCGGCCGTGCCGGGGCTCGTCGAAGTATTGAAACCAGTCCGCGCCCACGACGTAGGGCAGCCGCGCCAGCGAGTGCAGCGTCGTGCGCAAGGCGACGGCGCGCTCCCGCTGCGTGGGCACGACGGGGAACAGACCGTGATTGTTCTTGTTCCCGCTGCGGTTCTCGGTGGCGGACAGGTAGAATTCGCTGACGAACACCGGCTTGCCCGTGAGCGCGTGGAGCGTGTCGAGGTGGAAGCGGGCGAAGGAGCCGTCGTTCCAGTGCGCATTGAGGTTCGAGGAAATCGCATCCACGTAAGGCCCGGCCGCGCGCGCGACTTCCGGGTAGTAGAACGACTGAAAGCGGTCTCCGAGGATGAGCGCGCGCCGGTCGTATTTGCGGATGATGTCATGCGTGAGTTGGTAATAACGCGACGCGACCAGCGCCAGGAACCGGCGCATCACCGCGACGCCTCGCCCGCCGGCCTTCAGCCAGAGCTGGCCGCGCTGTTCGAGTGCGTCGAAGCTGTCGGCGAACTCCGGCTCGAAGTCGGCCAGGAGCTTCTGCCAGTCGTTCGTGTAGGTTTCGCGGAGCAACTTGAGCAGGCGCTGGCGCTGGCCGCTGGCGGACGCCTGTTCGAGCGCCATGTGAAAGAGCGTGGCGTTCCACCAGCCCATCTCGTTGTCGGTGTAATAACCGATGAGCCGCGGATCGCCGCGCACGGCGAGGATTTGTTCGCGCGCCACGTCGTCCATGCGCCGGACGATTTTCTCGTCCCACATGTCCCACCACGGCGCGCCCGCCGTCGAGCCGGCGTGGAGCACTGGCGTCAGGCCGCCGAGCATGTTCGAGGACTGCAAAAGCACGCCGTGATGGCTCCAGGCGCCGAGGGTCGTGAAGTTCCAACTCTTGAGCCGGCGCAACGTCGCGTCGGCCCATGCGCGGTCATCGGCGTAATGCTGCCACGAAGCGTAGCCTGGATTCTCCCGATCGAAAGCCTTGCGCGACGCTCCGCTCGTCACGAGGCAGACGCCGACGGAGAAGAACCGCCGGCCCTCCGGTGAAGCGAGCCACCATGCCGAGTTGGTTTGGCGGAGAGTGAACGGTGGCTGCAAGGCGCCGCTGCCGGACATTGCGGAAGAATCGGCACCAGGCGCCGGCACGACGAGTATCCCCGTCGCGGCGAAAAGAAAGACCGCAGGCAATCTCATTTCTCCTTAACTATCCAATCCTCACAGACGATGCGAGGGAGAAGGGCTAAATCGTTGAAGCGTTGAAGCGTTGAAGCGTTGAAGCGTTGAAGCGTTGGACCACTGAACGATGCTTGCCGATTCAACGCTTCAACCCTTCAGCGTTTTAGCGACTCCCCGCCCGTTCCAACGCCCGCCGCGTGTTCACTCGAGTCAGGTGCGCGCGGAATTCGGCGGAGGCATGGATGTCGTTCAGCGTTTCGATGCCGTCGTCGGCCTTGTCGGCGGCGGCGGCGATGTTCGCGGGGGTGAGGGTCTTGCCGCGCAGGGCGTGTTCGACAGCGGTGGCGCGAAAGGCCTTCCTCGCGACGCCCGTGACGCCCACGCGCACGGTCTTGCTCGCGGACTCGACAATCGCGGCGACCCCCGCGATGGCGAAGCCGCTGGCCTTCTGCGCGAACTTCACGTAGGCGACGGACGCGGCAGTGACGGGAACGCGAATCTCGACGAGGATTTCGTTG
>CAZZAQ010000672.1:0-3368 GCA_964652165.1 uncultured Bifidobacterium sp. | reverse complement strand
TCCTCTCCCCGGCCCTCTCCTCCCTCGGAGGGAGGAGAGGGAGTCCGCCGGCGGCAAATGGGGGCAGTGTTTAGATGCGCCCCAGACGAATAGGGGCAGACGAATGGAGAGCCGGCCAATACAATCAAAATCCGTCTGCCTCCATTCGCCTGCCGCCCTCCGCTCACAGCTTCACCCCGTTTCCCGGCTCGGGCGCGGCGGCGGTGGCTTTCTCCTTCTCCGATTCGGCCGGTGGCTTGGGTTTCGTGCCGTTGTCCTTCTCGACGCCGTCCGGCAGGCGCAAGGCCACTCGCTCGCCGGCCTCGAGGCCTTTCTTGATCTCGATGAACTCGTCGTTGAACTCGCCGACTTCGACTTCGCGCCTGTCCGAGCCGACGAAGCAGTAATGTTTGCCCTCGATCGGTGTCACGGCCTGGATGGGAACGTAGACCACGTCCGCGAGCTTGTTCACGAGCACTTCGACCTTGGTGCTCATGCCGGGCTTGAGCCAGTCGGTGACGTCGTTGATGGTGACGGTGCAGAGATAGACTTTGTTCTCCGGGTTCATCCATCGGTTTTGCGAGTCGGGCAGCACGCCCACCTTCGTGATCTCGCCCAGGAGCACGCGGTCGGGGAAGGCGTCCGCGGTGATGCGCGCCGTCTGGCCTTTCTTCACCTTCTGGATGTAGGTCTCGTGGATGCGGACCTTGACCGACATGCGGGTGAGGTTGGGGATGGTGATGATCGGCTGCTGTTCGCGCACAAGCGTGCCTTCGCGGATTTGCTCTTCGCCGTACCAATAGCGCGAGTTGCCGCTGCCGCCGTAGACCACCAGGCCGGGCTTGCGGGCCGTGATGCTGCACTTGGCGATCTGCGCGTTCATGTCGTCGCGCTGTTTGGTTTCCAGGTCGAAGCGCGCTTCGGCGGCCTTCAACTTGGCTTCGGCCTGGGCGAGCTTGGACACCGCGCTCTTGCGCACGCGCCCCAGTTCCATCATGCCTTCGACGAACTTGGAGAGCGTCTCCTCGCCGGTCTTCACGAACTCGTACTTCAGGAACAACGCGCGGGAGGTCTCGGCGGTCTGCAACTTGAGCTTGTCGTTCTCCAGGATGTATTCATCCGTCTCCATCTCGCTCTTGGAAAGGAATCCCTTCTGATAGAGCCGATGGGTGCCCTCCAATCGGGTGACCGTCTGGACCAGGCTCTTGCGGGCGACTTGAAATTCGTCCTCGAACTTGCGGAGCTTTTGCTTGGCCTCGCCATCGTCCAGCAGGTCCATGTTGGCATAGCGGCTGAAGTCGATGACGGCTGGTTTGGAGGGCTGCGGGGGCGTGGAGGGCAGTTGGGGTGCGTCCGAGGCACTGTGGATTTGGTTTGTGGCCGAAGGACCGCTGCCGGCGGTCACGGCTTCCTGCTTGGATGTCCCGTCGTCAATCGGGACGTACTGCGCGATGATTTCATTGGCCGCCTTCGATCCCATGAATTTCTCGAAATCCATCCGGGCGAAGCGCGCCTTCTGTTCCGCGGCCTTGATGTCGCTGTTGTTCTGGTTCAACTGGATGTCGTAGGCCTGTCTGGCCTCGGTCACCGACGCAATCGTGGACCCCAATTGAATCTCATGTTGGATGAGCAGCTTCTTCAACTCGGACGAATCCAGCTCGACGAGGACTTTGTTGGTCCGCACGTCGTCTTCGGTGACCTGGTAGCCTTCCTCGACGATCTTGAGAATCTTCACGCCCTGATAGCCGCGGACCTCGCATTTGAAATCCTGCGATTCCAGCGCCTCGGCGCTGCCGCCCTCGAGGACGTTGATCTCCAGCGGCCCGCGGCGCACGGTGAACGTGGCGCTGACGCTCGCGCCCGCGCCGCCGCGCAAGTAGCCCCACGCCCCGGCGGCGGCGACGGCGAGCAGCCCGAGCTTGAGCCACCAGGGAAGTTTGAGAATCCGCTTCAGCATGTCAGTTCTCGGGACGCTTTTCCGACGGAGTCGCTTTGGGTTTCATTACTTCGTCCCATTGCCCGTTTTCTTCGATGAAAAGGATACCCAGCGCGGTCCAGAATTGCAGCCTCGCAATCGTGTGGGCCACGAGCGCCTGCGTGCGCTGGTTCTTCGAGTTCGTCAGGTCCACCTGCGCGTCCACCTGGTCCTTGGCCACGCCGCGGCCGAGCTCGGAGAGGAGATCCTGCTCCTCCACGCGCCGCTCCGCCAGTTTCACGCCCAGTTCGGCGCTCTCGTAGTTGCGCCTGGCCTGATCGAGCGCCCGCCAGCCGTCGCGCACCTGGAGTTTGATCTGGTCCTCGAGCAACGACAGATCGCGTTCGCTCTGCTTCTGCGCGATGAGCGCCGTCCGATAGGCGTTGCGCTGGGCCTTGCGTTCGAGCGGAAAATCGATGTTGAACCCGGCATCCCACCGGTAGCGCGTCGGGTCAGGCACGGGCACGACCTGGCCGGTGCCTGATGCGCTGCTGATGCTGGAAGAAGCGACGAGATCCACCTGCGCCTTCAGAGCGGCGATGGCCACGGGGACCTTTCGCGCCGCGTCCTCGTAGCGGTCGTGCGCATTGAAGTAATCCAGCCGCATGGACAGGGCGATCTCGATGGCGTCGTCCACGGCCAAATCCGGGTGATCGATGGAGAGCCGGGCCAGTTCCCGTTCATCAAGCACAATGTGGGCGCTGGTCGGCAGGCCGATTTGGATTTTGAACGCGTCGAGCGTCTGCTTGTAAATCCGGAGGGCATTGGCCCACTGGTTCTCGGAGGTCAGTTCCTGCTGCTCGAGCCGGCCCTGGTCGGAGAGTTTGATCCGGCCTTCCTGAGCGAAGCCCCGGGTGCGCTCGGCGCTGCGCTTGAAGCTCAGGTAGCTCAGCCAGGCGTTTTGCACCACGTCGCGGTTTTGCAGCACGCCATAGTAGGCGCTGGCAATCTGGACGCTGAAATCCTTTCGGTAGCGTGTGAAGTCGCGCAGCGCGTAAAGCGTGTTGCGCTCGGATTGCGTGAGGTTCTCGAGCGTCGCCCGGTAGGCCGCCCCGCCCCACAACGGCTGGAGGAGCGCCCCGCCCAGCTGCGACTGGGAGATGTTGCGCGGCGGGTTGCCGATGAGGTAGCGCAGGAAGTCGGTCGTCGCGGCGGCCGTAATGCGAGTGCCGGTGCGCAACAGCCAGCTTGCGGTGAACGTGCTTTGTGCGGTGACGCGATGTTTCTCGACCGGCTCACCATCCTCCGAAGGAATCACGCGGGGCTGGTTGGTCACTTCGTCCACCACGACCTTCAGCCGTTCGGTGTCGACGCGGTACGCCGTTGAGGCGCGTCCCCCAAAGATCGGCTCGAATTGGTGTTGCGCGAGCGTCAGCGCCAGCGCTGCCAGATGGACCTGTTCCTTGCGAAGCTG
>CAZZAQ010000671.1:0-3371 GCA_964652165.1 uncultured Bifidobacterium sp. | reverse complement strand
CCCGCCGGTGCGCTCAAGCCCGGATTGAATCCCCTCCAGCACGGCCAGGCGGACATGTTCCATCGCGGGTTCGGGCGGGAGGCCCTTCAACACGGCCTCCAGCCGGGCAGGATTGAGCGCGGCGCGAGCGCCGCAAAGGTCCGCCAGTTCGCGGAAGGCATCCAGCGCAGGTTCTGCAACGCGCGGTTGCGTCGAAACGCTGGCCAGCAGGGATTGAACCAATGTCGCCTCGCCGTCAGGCATCGAACTCATCACGGCGACGCGCGACCAGCGATGGGCCTGGTCCTTGATGTAGATGCGCCGCAGGGCGGCGGCGAAATCCGGATGCTTGAACTGGCCCAGGGTCAGCGCCGCCTGAAATCTCACGCGAGGCGAGGGATCTTCAGCGAGCGCCACTAGGCGCTGATGAAGTCTCTCTGAGCCGGGCAGCAGCGCCTCAGCCAGCAGCAGCGCGTTTTCGCGAACACCGGAGCGCTGGTCGGCCAGGGCGCTTCCCACCAGGGGCTCGTCGAGCGATTTCAGTCCATGCAGGGTCCAGAGCGCGTGCAAGCGGTCCAGGGAATTGCCGTCTCGCGCCAGCCTTTTCAGCGCGGGAACGGCGTCCATGTCCCGGCGTTGAACCAGTAGTCGCTGTGCGGTCGTGCGCCACCATTGATTGGAATGGCCCAGAAGTGAAACCAACTCGGCGGCTTTCGCGTTGCGAAGACTGGTTCTCGTGTGAGTCAGTCCACCCTTGGGAGTGATTCGGTAGATGCGTCCACGATCCTGCCCGGCGCGAATGTCGAGCTTCGCCTTCACTTTCTCCGGGATGTAGTCCGGATGCTCGATGACATCGCGCTGCATGTCGATCAGGTAGAGCGCTCCGTCCGGACCCAGTTCGATGCCGACCGGGCGAAAGGCGCTGTCCTGGCTGCCGAAGAATTCGCGCGTCTGCTCGGCCGGCGAACGGCGCGCGACGAAGATAGGGCCGTCGGGTTCCAGGATGTCCCGATGAACCAGGTTCCCAACTACGTCGCAAACCAGGAGGCTGCCCGGCAAGTCGGCCGGGTATCCGCTCCAGCCGACGAAGCCCATCCCGCCGGCGGAGGAGAAGTGACCGGATTGTTCGGGGTGATTCACGCGCGTCTCCGGCTCGGACACCGGATAGATGCGCGACATCTCGCCGTGGTCGGAAATACTGCTCGTGGCCTCGATCGGCGGAAAGCCCGGATAACGGCCCAGGTAGCGGGCCGGGATGATGCGTTGCTGGAGGTGGTTGATGTTGTAGGTCACGAAGCTTCGGCCCCAATCATCGAACACAAGACCAAAGCCGGCGCTCGTCTGGAACGTCGGCGCAATATCGCCGGTCGCGGGATCGAAACTGAAATCGAAATTGCGCAGCGGCACGGGCGCGCCCGGCTTGCGGGTCGAGACGATGCTTCCGCCGTTGCCGCCGTTGACCCCGTGCAGGCGGTTGTCGAGGCCCCAGCGCAGACCGTTCACGTTGCTGTCGGTCACGCCGAGGGTGAAACCTTTCAGGAGCACTTCGCGCACGTCGGCTTTGCCGTCGCCGTCGGTGTCCTTGAGGAAGACGAGTTCAGGGGGCGCCGTGACGATAACGCCGCCGTTCCATGGGGCCACGGAGGTCGGAAAGCTCAGTCCCTCGGCGAAGAGCACGCTGCGATCGATCTTTCCGTCGTTGTTCGTGTCTTCGAGGAGGCGAATGGTCCCGCCCGGTTTTCGATCCGCGCCGAAGCCGTAGGGATAGTCCCGCATCTCCACGACGAACACGCGCCCGTCTTCATCGAAGGTCAGCGCGACCGGATCCACAATGTCCGGCTCGGCGGCGAAGAGCGTCATTTCCAGGCCGGGATGCAATTCAATGCTCTCGGGCGAAGCGATCGGGTGCGGGGCAGCGCCCGCGGCTGCCTGCGCGAAGAAGAATAGAAGTGTTATCACTCCTATTTGCCGTCCTCCGCCTGAATCCAGGCTTCGTTGAAGGCCGCGTGTTTCATGCTTTTGCCCTGCTCGACAAAGTAGCTGTAGACGACGTGCAAGGCGCCGTCCTTGCCTTGGGTGATCGCGGGGTAATGATAGGAACCTCGAGGCTGGTTTTCGAGATGGCGGGTGTGTTTCCAGATGCGGCCTTCATCGGTGGAGAGCGACACCGCCAACCGCTGGCGGCCCGCGGTCGTGTCGTTATAGACCAGCACCCAGTGACCATTCGCCATGCGAAGCCCATCCAGCCCCGAGCCGGGATTGGGCAAATCGCAGACGCCGACACTGCCCCAGCTTTCGCCATCGTCCTTCGACTCGGCCACGCGCACGCGTTTGCGGGCGCCGTTCTCGGCCACGAGCGTGCCGTCGGCGCGGCGCAGCACCGAGGGCTGTATGTTGCCGAAACCGATCAAGGGCTGGCTGGCGCGCCATGTCTGGCCGCGGTCATCACTAATTGCCATGATCGAGATGGAAAACGTGTCGGTATAGAGCGGCAGCAACAGGCGCCCGCTGGGGAGCCGGGTGGGCTTGCAACGGGGCTGCCAGCCGAGACGTTGGTATAGCTTGTCGCCCAGTCGCTCGCGGGCCAGGCGGATCTCCTCACGGAGTTTGTCGGACAGCACGGGATTCAACTGCTTCAATTCCTCATCCAGGAGTTGGCGGGCGGGTCCGGCGAAGTCGTCCGGCTTGAGGAGTATCAGTCCTTCACGGTCCCACTTCGGCACACCGGGCGGGGCGTAGCGCGAGGATACCTTGAAATTCGTCAAACAGGATTCCCAGGTGTTCGCGATGATAGTGGGGTAGAACAGCCAGACGCGCTGCTGCTCGTCGAGAAAAAGCGCCGTGTTGCAGTCAGGAAAACCCGGCGTGTCGGCCAGCAGGAACGGCTCGGTCCAGCGCGACTCGCCATGCGCACGCCACGCGCCGTACACCGCCACGTCGTCGGAACGGCGCTCGCCCGAACCGCGATACCACGAGACCAACAGGTCGCCGTTGGGACACTCGACGATGCCGGGAGCGTGGTTATGCTGCGCGTGCAATGGAAACACCAACTCCGCCTCGAACCGCGGCGGCACGGCGGCGCCCAACGGCTGGAGCGCGGCCAACCAAAGAGCGGCAACGGTGAGCGACGGGAGTGCAAGTTGCTTAAGTTTCATCGGCTTCTGCTTGGACGATGGGTCCGCATCCCCAGGCAGGGACTGCGGAGCGCACGGCGCGCCGGCAAGCGCCTGCGCCGGTGCAATTGGGCAGCGAGAGGCGTTGCACAGTTACAAGAGTTACAACACGACAATGTGGCAAGACGCGAGCCGTTGCAAGCGCACGAACCCACGGGCGCATCCGGGGACGCAACCGTGCACACGCACCGCAGTGGGCCAGCCGACCCGGCTGGCATA
>CAZZAQ010000670.1:0-3385 GCA_964652165.1 uncultured Bifidobacterium sp. | reverse complement strand
TGACCTCCGCATCCGCGGGCACGGCCAGCGTGCCCACCTGTCCCACGGCCTTGATGCGCTCGCCTTCGATCAGCACCACACTGTTGCGGATGGGCCTGCCGCCGTAGCCGTCAATCAGCGTGCCGCCGACGAGCACCTTGAGCTTCCCCTTTTGCGCAGTGGCAGCAGGCAACACAAACGAGAAGGCCAGTAGGACGCCTAGCAAGCAGACTCTGTTTCTGGTCATTGCAACACCTCGTGAAGGTCGCGCGGTATTGTACGGCGCGCTTCGGTCGCGTGTTGTTATATTGCTAGACCTTCACCATGGCGCCACAAGCGGAGCCGCCGATTCAGAAAAAAACCGCGCTTTTGCTGTTGGCCGCCGCAGCAGCTCTGCTGGTTCCCATATGGAGCGTGCCGCACCTGCCCTTGGTGGATTATCCCGACCACCTGGCGCGGGCCTTCGTGCTGGCGCATCTGGACGATCCCGGGTTTCGCTTTGCCGAGTTCTATCGCGCCGACTGGGGACCGTATCCCTACCTGTTCAGCGACCTGGCGCTGGTGGCCTTGCAGAAGTTGCTGCCGGTGGAGCTGGCCGGGCGCCTGCTGCTGAGCCTGGCGGTGCTGGCGCTGCCGCCGGCTGTGTGGTTCTTTTTGCGGCAGGCCAATCGCGAGGAGAGTTCGACCCTGGCCTGGTGGTCGCTGCTGTTTTCCTGGAATTTCTTCCTGCTGTGCGGCTTTCTGAACATGCATCTCAGCCTGGTGCTGTGTTTCCTCACGCTGGGACTGTGGCTGCGCTATCTGGAGAAGCCGCGCTGGGCGAACTGGGCGGCCCTGCTGGCGCTGGTGACCCTGCTCTACTTCACGCACCTGGTGGGTTTTTCGGTTGCCGGAATCGTGATGACCGCGTACCTGCTCTTTGAGAGACGCCCCGGGGAGCGACGCCGCGGGCGCGCGCTGCTGGCCACTGCAGCGCTGTTTCTGCCGGGGGCGGCGGCGTATGCCCTGGCCAGTTCGCGCGGCGGGCTCAGCTTTCAGGCGGGCACGTTCACGCTCAGCGGCAAGTTCATCAGCCCGCTGGTGGCGCTGAAGGGACACTATCTGGCGCTCGACTGGCTGGTCGCGCTCGCCATCCTCGCGTGTTTCGTGGGCGCGCTCTGGCGCAATCCGGAGTTTCGCTGGAACCGTACGTGGCTGCGGGTGGCCCTGGTGCTCTACGGCGTCTACTGGCTTTTGCCGGGACCGAGCGTGGGAGTCTCCGGCTCCGGCGACACCTTCGCCGGCATCCGCGTGCTGCCCTTTTTGCTGCTGCTGTCGCTGGCGGCGGCGCGCGTGGGAAAACGCGCCCGCCGGTTTGCCGTGGCCGCGGTGGTGCTGTTTGCACTGCGCATGGCGGGCATCACCTACTACTTTGTGTCCCAGCAGCCCGAGCTTGCGGAAATGACGCGGGCCATCGAGGCCACGCCCGAACGGGCGCGCGTGCTGCCGCTGGTGGGATGGAAGCAGGACAGCCTGGAGCGCTGGACCTACGCCCACTTCTGGGCGCACGGCGTCATCCGCAAGGGCTGGCGCACGCCCTACCTGTTTCATGAGCGTGGCGTGCATCCGCTCCGCTTCGCGCAGCCGATGTACGCGCCGCAACCCATCCTGCCCACGCTGTACCGCGACCCGCTGGACTGGGAGCGCATCCAGAAAGACTACGACTACGTGTGGGCTTACCACGTGCCGGGGATGGCGACAGAGTTGGAGGCGCGAGGGGAGCCGGTCTACAGCAGAGGCGAACTGAAGGTCTTCCGGCTCTCTTCCCCCACTGAGACCCAGTAGGGTCTCAGAGGCGCTGGTGATTCGCTGCCGCTACAATGGTCTCAACTGCTGTTTCAACCGTTTCCTCACTCGCCCGGAAGTACGTGAAGCGCTCAGAATGCTTGGGGGCGACTCCAATGGTTTCACCCGCGATGCGGCCCGAGACTCTGACCAAGACGTACACCCCGCCAGCAAGCTCCGGCCAGTTCCCATTCGCCTTTCCCCTGCCTACCTCGAAGATGATTATTTTCGCCGCCGTTGACTTGTCGTTCTTGAAGAAGAAACTGTAGCTGCCCTTGTACGCCTTGACCTGCTCTGAACCAAGTTCGCTGCAAGCTCGCTGGAATATGTCTTGAGCCAATTGGCGATGTGCCCATGAATACTCTGTCAGGGGTGCGGGTTGATAGCTCGGCTCTAAGTCGGACCTGCCGCCGTTGAATGGCGCTGCGACAAACTCTATTGGTTCGGTGACATCACTCGCGACGCTGGCTGCTGGTGACCGCCCGTCCTTCGTGCTTCTCTGTGTGTTGGACTTCTCCGAAGAGAACAGCCAGTAACCGATGCCGCCTCCGACAGCCATAACCACAAAGTGTGCAAGATTCATACTCCCTCCCTACAGGTTGCTTGGTAGCTTTCTCTCATATCGCCCACAACGCGCCGTGATCAAGAAAAAAATGAAAAAACTAAGGTCAACACAACGCGGTATGAATGTAATCGCCAACCGAAGTCGAACGCATGCACCGACTATCGTGCCGCACCGCGGATGGGGCGTGGAACCGTGGCGGAGAGAGTTAGGATTCGCTTCGAGCCGAAATTGCCCCCAATAGCCAGTAATGTGCGGAAGGCATTTTAGTGCTGTAACTAGCCTGGCATTTCGAATGCGTTTTCGGGTTTGTCGTCTAACGCCATCTGGAAGTTAGTTCAGCCCTAACTTCGATTGGTGTTTGTGCTTGATTTTGTAGGTCTTGGTGTTCACGCTTCCCGCGAACACTGCCACGTAGAACTCGCCGTCTTTGGCAGCAGCTTGGACCCTCTTCACGGCAGCGAGAGAGAACTTAGTCCTCAGCCACTGGCAATAATTCGTAGCGCCAAAAGCATTTGCCCAAGCCTCCGTACCCGGCTCTGAACTGTACGCCTCTTCCACGACACCGCCCGATGGGCTGGACACCAGCACAACGCGGGTAATGGACTCGCAGCCTTCTTGGTAGGTCTTGCCGATGTAGCCCTGCGCGACCACCATGAGCGAACGCTCCCGCTCTCCCTCGGTTGGTTCGTACTGCAGAAACTGCTTCTTGGCTCGCTCGTTGGCAATTGAAATAACGGCCTCAGGCATGAAGAGCGAGATGTGGGGCACCGTTCCTGTAGCGCCTCCCGCTGCCATCAGCCCCCGATCGGCAATTGGTATCCAATGGTCTTTCCCGTTGCCAGCCATTGCGGATTTAACTTCCTCGTCAGTGAGCCTGTCTATGGTTGGAGTTTGGGGGGTGGTCACGCTCGGTGGAGCAAGCGCCGCATTCGCTGTCTCCGGCGGAGTTGGACTTAGAGTTTCCCCAGGTGCAAGCTCGAAGTAATCGGGTATCCGTGAAGGTCCAACAGGCGCACA
>CAZZAQ010000669.1:0-3387 GCA_964652165.1 uncultured Bifidobacterium sp. | reverse complement strand
GAGTCGGAGGAGAGAAGGCTCTCGGAGTTTTCATGGGGGGACTCCTAGGGTTTGTGGCGGGTGTGGACCGGGGCCGAGGCGGGATCGACGAATGGGTTCACCGTGGCGGGGCCAGCCTTGAACGTGTTCTCGCTGGAGAAGAAAATCCCCGGATCAACGGCAGGGCCCTTGAGATGGAACTGGCTGCCCTGGCCGAGGGCGTTGCGTAGGATGGTAAAACGGAACGCTGGACCGGCATTCGCATTGGTGCCCGTGTAGGCCAGGGCGCGAAAGCTCGCTGCGGCGAAGTCGTTCTTGAGCACCAGGCCGCTGATGGCATCGGTATGCCAGCGGGCGCCGTGCCCGCCGGCGACCAGTTTGTTGCCGGCAATGTTCGCGTGCTCGATCTTGGCGCCCTCAAACGCCGCGCCCAGGTTGTCGTAATTGGGGATTTGCAGGTCGTACGGCGGCGTCAGTTCGATGTAATTTCCCGAGAAGTTGGGCCGCGAATGCCAAGAGTTAGTCGATGACTTCTCCCAGTAGCCAAAGCGCCCGCCCACAATGCGGTTGCCCACGGCGTAAAAGGTGTTGTCGTTGCTCGAACCAGTGATGGTCAGTATGGAACCGACGGCCTGGATGCCCACGGTGGCGTAGTAACTGACGAACGTGCGGAAGTCGTTGGCCACCGCAGCGGCCGGGCCGTCCCCGAACTGGATGCCTTCCAGGCCGTAGTTGGTCAGCCCGCACCGGCCGACGAAGCAGTTGACTCCCGCTTGCGTCCAGTAGATGCCGTCGCCGGCATCGAAGTTTGTGTTGTTCGTGGGCAGGGCCGTGAGGGCGGGGTTGCCGTTGAACGCGCAGTCCAGCATCAGCACGTTCTGGGCAAGAGTGCCGCACACGCGCACAAAAAAGCCGACGCCGCTCAGGGGGGTGGGCGGGTTTGTGATGGTGGTCGAGATGTTGGTGTTCGTGATGGACCGCGGGAACGGGAAGGCGCCATTCGTGCCGTCGCGGAAGACAAAATCACAGTTCCGCACCGCCACGTTGCTGATACACGAAATCTCCGACCAGAGGCCGTCCACGGAAGGGTTTCTGAACACACAGTTCGTGAAAAGTAGATTGACGCTTGGCCGGGCGGACGGGAATGAGACGCCTCCAAAGACGACCAGGTTGCCTCTTGCACGTACAACGGGACCGTCTATGTTATTCAACGCGCCAGTCTCCCAGAAAGTCAGGAACCCATTAGCGCCTGCATTGGTGGCAACCAGGTGGGGACGGCCCTCGACGGTCAGATCACGAAGCGTAAAGTTGGTCACCGTTGCCTGATCGAATGTATTGGATCGACCAACATAAAATATTGTCGTCGCCCGATTGTGGGCGATCAGCATCGTATTGGTCTTGCCCGCGCCTTTGATTTCCACGTGGCTCCGCGAAATTAACGCCACTGAGTTTTTCTCTGCGTCCAAACCCTCCTGTACGTCTGGTTGCGCCACGTAATAAGTTCCGGAAGGAATCGTAATGCTTCCCCCATCAGTCGGGTCGAGGGAGTTCAACTGGTTTAACGCATCCCGAATCCTCTCCGCGTTATGCGTCGCAGCCGCCCAACTGGAGTCGTTGTTCGTCAATACCGTGACGTCGAAGTTCGTGACCAGGTTTGGTACCCCTTCAACCCACGACGGATAGAGAGAAATGTAGTTGAGCCTGCACACCGCGTTGTCAGCGGAGTTGGTTGCCATCACCACCTTCATCACCGTGTTCGAGAAGGGCAGCAGGTACAGCAGCGGGACCTTGAGGTTGGTCCAGTTGGTCGTGGGGACCGTGATTGGGCCGGTGACGAGGTAAGGCGCGGCCGTGGCGTTGCTGGCGAACTCGACCCGGAACACCCCGCCCGTGCCGATGCCCGCAACCCGCGCGTCCACGGCGTAGAACTGGCCGACCCGCACGTCCAGCGTGTACTTAAGCCATTCGCCGGCGCGCAGATTGTCCACGATGAACCCCGCGGCGAAGTCGGTGGTGTTGGTGACGATCTGCATCATGCTCGGCCGGTAATCGTTCGTGACCGTGTTGCCGCCCAGCGAATAATAGGCCACCCCCTGGCCGCCGCGGTCGAACTGTTCGGCCTCGATGCAACCCGTGATGGCGAAGGGGATGCCAATGAAGGGGACAGGGGCGCTCAAAACCGGGTCTTCCAGCAGGTCCGGCACGCCATTGAGATCGTTGTCCACGGATTTCACCGTGTCGAATTTGCGCTGGATTTCGGGGGCGGAGGTCACAGAAATCGCCAGGAATAGGAGAAAAAATGTCGGAAGGCGCGGCCTCAACCCGGCTGGCGGGAACATGGTTTGGCGACGCTCCTGCGGAGCCGTGCTCCAATCGCAAGCTTCGGCTTGGCGGGAACTTCGTCCCGCCGGCCAAAACAGGTTGGCCATCATCCTTTTCACGGCACGGCCAGGCGGTAGAAGCGGTGGGGGTATTGCGAGACGGTCGTGTCCGTGTAGCGGGCGATGCCGGAGGAGTCGGTCACGACGGTGGCGATGTCCTGCCAGGTGGTGAGATTGGTGCTGGCCTGGAAACGCACGGACTGGCCGGGGGCAGCGGGAAACTGGAGCAGCACGGCACCCTTGGAGAGCCACTGAATGTTTTCCAGATCAACGTACTTGATGAGGGTGAAGTCCGTGCCGCCGTTGGTGTTGGCGGACTGGCCGGCGACGAA
The DNA here is from genome assembly GCA_964652165.1 of uncultured Bifidobacterium sp. Lineage (GTDB taxonomy): Bacteria > Verrucomicrobiota > Verrucomicrobiia > Limisphaerales > JADJPG01 > DASTLJ01. The sequence goes on along the minus strand of CAZZAQ010000669.1, from coordinate 695 downwards.
GATGCCGCCGTCCGGCGTGACGGCGATGCCGATGGCGATGTCGCTGCCGTTGGCCGGGCCGTTGTAGCGCTTGGTCCACAATTCACGCCCGTCGTTGTCGTACTTGATGGTGAGGAAGTCGAAACTGGGTGGCGGCCAAAGATATGAGTATGCAGATTGGCCAGTGACGAACACATTGCCGAGGGGGTCAAGTGCGATGCCGTTGGCTTGATGGTAACTTGAAGTGTGCGTATCGAAATCCGACTGCCACCGCAACGTGCCGTTTGTGTTGAGTGCGATTGTTCGGTATAATATTCTAGTCGGGACTCCAGATGCCAGTCTGCCGGTCATGTACACGCCGCCAGAGGCCGGAACGACGATCGAGGTCATGCCCTCGTCGCCGCCAGCGCCTAAGCCGCTGAAGTACCATATATTTGTTCCTACTTCACTGTCAAAAAGGCCGGTTACATACGTCCCTCCAGATCCTCCCACAAAATTGCCCGCCAAATAAACTCGTGAACTGTCGAGCACAATGATTCTCCTCACTTCACTTACACTGAATTGATTTGAGACGTGCAGCGCATCGGGCGGCGCGAAATCAGGGCTGACCCAAAGCTGGACCCCAGCGTCATCATACTTGACCAGGGCGAACTTGTAATAACTCCCACCCCGGTCGTAAGCCCAGGTGACTATGCCTCCGACGTACACCTCGCCCG
>CAZZAQ010000668.1:0-3389 GCA_964652165.1 uncultured Bifidobacterium sp. | reverse complement strand
TGAAGGTCGCACAAGGGTAAAGGTGACTGCGTTTAGTTCGATGCTTATCGTGGTTTATTGCTGGGCGATGGTCGCCCTTGCAGCCCTAAGATTAATTCCTCCCGCCGATTGGATGGTGGCAGTGGCTGGTCTCGTTGGGAACCCTGTTCGTGTCGGTTGCGACGGAGCGCTACCGGAGGCGACTGGAAAGCCAGCAGAAAGATGATGTAGCACGTCTGAAGTAGCTTGACGTAGGGTTGGCTGGCTCACGCGTCGGGGGGCTGGCCCATCCTTTCCGTAGTTAGTGGCGGGTGGGGGCATTCAAATCAAACGTGCAGCGAATTATTGGCGAATTCCATCTTGACAAGCTTCCACAGATCGTGCTAACCTTATCTCAATCATGTTCGCCGCCGGATATTTCGTAGTCGAGGCCGCCGCGCTTGGTTTGGGTCTGCCTCCAGCTCCCCAGGGTCTAAGTCCTTACCATTCAGATACCTGGGAATGCTTCGCCAACCGGCAGATTCCAAACGACTTTAAGTCAAACAGATCTGATACTTTGCCCGTAACTTGTTGATTCCATTAATCACCCCAGACTTTAGGGGGTGGGGTAGTCAACGATCGGCGACTGTTCTAGAGCAAGTCGTTTGTTTCGAAGACTATGCCTGTAACCCCTTTAATTTGACGATTTTGGCCTAGGGTAAACCGCTAAGCCATTTGCTGTCAGGATTTTGCAAAAAAAGCACCCCCATACACCCCCCCTCTCGCAGGCAGTGCCTTAGAACTACTTTTTGAAGGGCTGGTTTTCAAAGCGGAGGGATCTCCCTCCCCAAAGCCACCGCCGCGCCGTGGTTTCCGGTGCTGGTCCACTGAGCTTGCCGGTCACGCCGCCACCCGGCACCCGCGTAGCAGGATACCGCGGTTGTGCCAAGGGCCTGCTCGGCGATACACTCCGCGCCCATGGAGGCTGCTTCCCCGGCTTCGGCGGGCATTCTCGCCCAGCTTCGCAGCAAAGGCGTGGCCCACTGGCTCACGGTGCTGGTGCTGACCGCGGTGGGGACGTACGCCGGCCACTGGATCAGCGCCAAGCAGGTTTGGGTGGACGTCCGCTACTGGGTCTACCAGAAGACCTTTGACGCTGCACGGGTGCGCGGGCCGCTGTATCCCAAGCGGACAGCGCTGGTGCTGATTGGGGACGAAGAATACTGGAAGGGCGAGCTGGCAGGGCGAGCTCCCATCAAGCGCGACTACCTGGCCCGGCTGGTGGAAAAGCTGGACGAAGCCGACGCCGCCGCTATCGCCCTCGACTTCGACCTGCGCTCGCCGGCGCCCGACCAGTCGCTGATTGAGCATCCCGACTATCTGGCCGAAACCGAGCGCCTGCGCCAGGTGGTGAAGAGAGTGGCGGCGAAGCGGCCGGTGGTTTTGCCCGCCACCTTGGGCTTTGACGCCGAGGGTTACTACGCCGAGCAGTCCACCATCTTCCGCGGCTTCGATTTTGGGGAGGCCCGCGTCCACAAGGGATACATCCAGCTTCCCTACGATCTGCGGCGGGTGCCCTTGGCGGAGGAACTGGGCAGCGGCGGGAGGCTGGACTCGTTCGCGCTGGCCATGGTGGACGCGGTGGATCCCACCGCCCGCCAGCGCATCGCCACCCAGGCAATGGACGCGCTTCCCTTCGCCAGCTACATGACCGAGCGCGACTTCGCGGGCACCACTCCCGAGGACAGTAAGCTGTTTTCCGCATCGGCGGTGCTCAACGGCGATGCCGATACTCTGCGCAAGAACCTGGGAGCGCGGATCGTGATCGTGGGAGGCGCCTGGAGCAGTACCGCCTACGCCACCGGTACGCGCGTCGACTCCCATCCCAGCCCGGCGGGCCCGATGCCCGGCGTTTTCCTCCACGCCAACTACGTGGAGGCCATCCTCAACGACCGCACCTATCGCCCCCTGAGCGAGGAAGTGGTGATGGGCCTGGAGATCGCGCTGGTGCTGGGCGTGGCCCTCATCCTGGCATTGAACCTGGGGACGCTGCGCAAGTTTGCTCTGGTCAGTGTCGTCTGCGTCGGGTTTGTTTTTGTCAGCTACTTCTTTCTGCAGAATCTTGGCATGTTCTTCGACGTCTTCGTGCCCGTGACCGTGCTTACCGGACACCTGGTAGTGGAGAAAGTGCTGCACTGGCGGAAGCACGCGCGGTACAATCTTCAGCCAATCCCTCCCCAGGGAAAGCACTAGAACGGGGGTAGCCATGGGAAAGGTCCTTGGGGCTTTGCTGGTTCTGGCCAGCTTGGTCGCCGCGCAAACCAGCACTCCACCTGCTTCGAGTCCAGGCACGTCGCAGCCTGCACCCAAGCCTGCGCCCAAAAAGCCTCCGCGGTCGGGCGGCATCAATCCGGCGGAGACCGGGGGCGCGCGCGGCTTTGGTTTGCACTTGCGGGGAACAGTGGTGGACGCGGCCGAGCAGGCCGTGGCCGGCGCCAAGGTCCGCTTGAGCGCGGACGAACCGGGCGAGCCGCCCGGCGAAGCCAGCGCCGACGCCCAGGGCAAGTTCCAGTTGCAGGTGGAGCGCGCCGGCACCTACACCCTGGAAATTTCGCGTCCCGGCTTCCGCACCCTGCGGCAGCCCGGACTCAAGCTGGATTCGCTGCTGTGCTCGGTGCGCAGCACCCTGCAGCCGGGAAGCGCAGAGAACGTGCTTACCGTCGCCTTTCTCGAATTGCGCGGCCGGGTGCGCAATTCCGCCGGAGACGCGGTGCCCGAAGCCCAGCTCGAGTTCACGCCCCCGGGTTCGACCAAGCCGGTGGTGGTGGCCACCGACGCCGACGGCGAATTTCGCGCCGCCAACTTCCAGACCGGCCGCTACAAGCTGCGCATCACCGCCGCCGGCTACGCGCCCCAGGAAGACCCCGACTTCCAGGTCCAAGCTTCCACACCGCCGCGTCCGGCGAGTTTCAGCTTTGAGCTGAAGAAGGCAAAGTAGTCGCGACACACAACCCGAACTCCCGATTCCAGCAAAGACTTAAGGAGGCCCAGTGAGGCACGGTACAAGAATCACTCTCGCTCTGGTTTTGATTTCCTGCCTGCCACTGGCGTGGGCCCAGGAACTGAAGCTCCACAGCCAGGTCTCGGTGAAGAAGGTATTGCCGGGCCGTGCGGCTTTCTCCCCCGACGGCCGCTACATGGCGCTCAACGGGACCACCGGCGACTTCGATGTCGACGAGCAATCTCTGGCAGCAGGAAAACTCAACTTCGGCATCAGCAATACCAAGCACGTCATCCTCCTGCTGGAGGCCGGCAGCGGCAAAAAGAAGCACGAGTTGTTAAAGGGCCCGGAAAAAGGAATGGGCATCATGCTCGGCAGGGGAGATCCTGTCGCTTTTTCCCCGGATGGGCGCCTGCTGATGGCGCTCTAC
>CAZZAQ010000667.1:0-3393 GCA_964652165.1 uncultured Bifidobacterium sp. | reverse complement strand
TACCCTGGGCAAAACGGCCGGACTCTTCTCAACCCCAACGGGGTTGCGGCCCGATGACGGCGTTTGGACGCAACCCCGTTGGGGTTGATCTCACCTGCTCCATCCGGACCCAGGGTAGCCTGCGGCAACCCTGGGCTGGACGACGGAACACCCCTGGCGTTCCCCGAAAATCCGTGATGAACCCTAATAGTTCATAATTCATACCTCATACCTGATCCCTTCCCATGCCCCTGCCGGACCTCATCGAAATCGTGCCGCTCGACAAGCCGGTGCGCGCGGAGATCACCGTGCCCGGCTCCAAGAGCATCACGAACCGGGCGCTTGTGCTCGCCGCGCTGGCGGAGGGAGAGACCACGCTCCAAGGCGCGCTCTGGAGCGAGGACACGCAGGTGATGGTCGAGTGCCTCCAGGAACTGGGCTTCATGGTGAACGTCGCGCCGGACCCGGACGAGACGTGCAACCGCACCATCACCGTTTACGGCTTGGCGGGCAAAGTCCCGCGCGGGGGCACGGAGGCGCAGCCGCTGGAACTGTTCGTCAGCAACGCGGGCACGGCGGCGCGCTTTCTTGCCGCGATGGTCTGCCTGGGCGAAGGCGTTTACCGCCTGCACGGCGTGCCGCGGATGCACGAGCGACCGCAGGCGGCGCTGTTCCAGGCGCTGCGGGAGTTGGGTTATCGAATTGATTCGGAGAACGACAGGCTGCCGGCGCTGGTTCGCGGCGGCGGGCCGAAGCCGGGGGCGAAGTGCCGCGTGAGCATTGAGGAGAGTTCGCAGTTCGCGTCGGCGCTCTTGTTGTGCAATGAGCGCGGCGGATGGAATATCGAGGTGACAGGCGAGAACGCGGAGGAGTCGCCGTACGTGGCGATGACAACCGAACTGTGCAAAGTGTTCCCTTCGCGTGGCGGGGAGTTTCAGATCGAGCCGGATGCGTCGAGCGGGAGTTATTTTTGGGCAGCGGGGTGGATGACATCGATTCCCAAAAGCACAGAGCAGCGAACCCAAGACGGGGTGACCATAAGCATTCCCATCGACGTTCAATACGATGTCGTCATTCTGGAAGTCAAAGATGGCAAGCATACGGCATCCGTCTCGACTGTGGATGAAGCTCGCGGATTGCTGTTTGTCAGGGTCATGAATTGGCCTCGCTCCGGTTGGCAGATTGATTCCAAGTTTCCTCAGTTCCTGCCTCTCCCCGACACCCTTTCTCGCGCAGCCCAGTTGGGCGATAGCATCATGACCTCAATCGTGGTGGCTTCCGATGAGGACGCAGGTCGCGACTGGCAAGAGCGCGATACTGGCTCAGGTCGGGCTTGGTCGGCAGAAGCCGACCGAACCAAGATTCAGTTTCTGCAATTGGGCCGCCTTCGTGTGCAGGAATGCGAGCGCGTGGTCGCACTCAGAACCGAGCTTACCAAATGCGGGGCGAAGGTCATTGAGACGGGCGACACGCTGGAGGTATTCCCGTCGCAACTCCACGGCGCGACCATCGAAACTTACAACGACCACCGCATGGCGATGTGCTTTGCCATTCTGGGGTTGAAAGTTCCCGGCATCAAAATCAAGAATCCCGCGTGCGTGAAGAAGACCTTCCCGAACTTTTTCCAGAAACTGGCCGCCGCGCCGCCGCGCGGCCTCGGGGCGAAGATTCTGGACGCCTCGGGCCGCCCGTTGGCGCACGACGATCTGTTCGCGGAATAAGGCGACTGGTCCTGCGCGGCTTCGAGGATGGTTCGATGCGTTCGCCCTCACCCCAGCCCTCTGCCTCAGGAAACGGAAGAGGCTGTTGGACGCGAACTGAACACATGGACAACCAACGGCAATCCCTGTGCAGCCACTTCATGAGGCGCGCGAAGACCGCTCCCGCTCCTGGAGGCAAGGCATTATCGGCAACTTCTTGGTCCGGTCCGCGTGCGGGCCTGAAAGGCCGCAATAATACAGCCCAGGGCAACGCCCTGGGTGTGGGCCGCCCAGTCCAGCAAGCCCTGAAGGGGCGGCCTACGATGGAAATGGACAGGCCGGGCGTTCCTCATTGTTGTTTCGCCCTTTCAGGGCTGGATGCGGTTTTGGCCAATTGTCCCAGGGCGTTGCCCTGGGCTGTATTATTCGGCCTCGTTAGAGCCGGCCCGGACACGACGGAAAATCTGGCTCAGGCAAAGCTTGGAAGAGAGGGCCGCAGTCAGGGCGGGCGTGGCACACGCACTTTGCTGCTTGCCGCTTGCCCCCCGTTTCCTTTCGCTTCACCCTTCCCCCGTGAAGATCAATCTCGGCACTGTCCGCCCTCGCGGCCTGCAAGCTGATTCCGAAGTGGAACACCCCATCGTCATCGCCCTCGACGGCACCAGCGCCAGCGGCAAGAGCACCAACGCCCGGCTCGTCGCCCGGGCGCTCGGCTACGTCTACGTCGACACCGGCGCGATGTACCGCACGCTGGCCTGGCATTGCCTGAAGGAAAACATCGACGTTCACGATCCCAAGGCCGTGGCCAGCGCGTGCCGACGGTGGAAGACCAAGCTGGCCTGCGTCGAGGGCGAACTGCGTCACGTCCGGCTGCTGGTCGATGGCTATTATCCCGAGAAGGAAATCCGCACGAACGCCACCAGCGCCGCCGTCCCGCACGTCGCCGCCGTGCCCAAAGTGCGCGAGTGGATGAAGAAAACCCAGCGCCAGTGCATCCAGTTCGGCAGCCTGGTGATGGAGGGACGCGACATCGGCACGAATGTTTTTCCTGAGACCGATTTCAAGTTCTACCTCGACGCGAATCTCGAAGAGCGCGCCCGGCGCCGCCAGGCCGAAGGCGTCAACGAAGACCTCGCCGCGCGCGACCAGCGCGACAGCCAGCGCGCCGCCGCCCCGCTCATGATCCCTCTCGGCGCCGTGGTCGTGAACAACTCCGGGCTGACCGCCGAGCAGACCAGCGGTCAGATTCTGGCCATCATCCGCCAGCGCCTCAAGGAGCGCGAAGACCGCCACGAAGTCGCCAGGCACACGCCGCGCTGGCAGTGAGGGGTGTGAACTGGACCTATCGCCTGGGCTGGATTTTCTTCCGCGCGTTCTTCGCGCTCTACTCCCGCGTCCGGTATCAGAATCCCGAGCGTGTGCCGCGCGAAGGTCCCGTTATTCTGGCGTCGAACCACGCCAGCTTCCTCGACCCGCCGCTGGTCGGCTCCGGTCTTCGCCGGAGGGTGAATTACCTGGCGCGGGAAACCCTGTTTGACGCGCCGCTGGTCGGAGCGGTGCTGCGAAGCTGGAGAGTCGTGCCCGTCGACCGGGATGGCGGCGGCGGCGCGGGGCTGAAGGCAATTCTCGACCGACTGCTCGACGGCGGCGTCATCCTCCTATTCCCGGAAGGGACCCGCTCGCTCGACGGCAAGTTGCGCCCGGCCAGGGCCGG
>CAZZAQ010000666.1:2303-3401 GCA_964652165.1 uncultured Bifidobacterium sp. | reverse complement strand
TTGGTCTCCTGCCTGCGCCAGTCGGGCTTCAGCGGCCCCTACTCGGGTGGTAAACACGAATTCATGCAGAAAGGCGACCTGTCGCTGGCGATTCCAAATCCTCATGGCCGAGACATCGGCCCCAAGTTGTTGGCCAAGGTGCTCCGCCAAGCTGACATTGAGCGAACAGAGTGGGAGCGGCTTTGAAAGCTCTGGGCGGGCTTCCTGGACTGTCCGCCAGGGGCTTCTTTTTTTCGGTTCGTCACGGATTTCCGGGGAACGCCAAGGGCGTTCTGTCCTCCAGCCCAGAGTTGCCGCAGGCTACCCTGGGTTCGGATGGAGCAGGTAAGCTCAACCCCAACGGGGTTGTGTCCAAACGCCGTTATCGGGCCGCAACCCCGTTGGGGTTGAGAAGAGTCCGGCCGTTTTGCCCAGGGTAGGCGCGTGGCGCCAACCCTGGGCTTTGAGTCGGAACGCCGTTGGCGTTCAGAGGCGGCCGGCCCAGCGTCCCCGGAAATTCGTGATGAACCTTTTTTTCTGCCCAGTTAGCGCACACTGTCCGTGCTTTTACTCCATCGTTATCGGGCCGCCGTTCAGTCAGTCAGGACCTCAAGTATGAGCAGCCACTCCGCGACCTCACGGTCGCAGCTACTTTCGCTCCCGCGTCGCCCGACTACTTCGCGGTTCCCTTAGGCTTTTCCGCCGCAGGCGGCTCCTCCTTTTTGTCCATCTTCAAAAGCAGAATCCAGTCGCCCACGTCCGGGGTGGGGAATTGAATGGTGTCCGAAGTGACGACCCCGACGGCGTTGATGGTATTCGTCTCGATTCTGCGCGGGTTGAACCAGGAGACAATCGGGGAAGAGGGAATGAGGCTCATCAGCACTTCCACCGTGCGGTCCTCGGGAACATACACAACGCACAAGTTGCGGTCGTCGCTTTTGGCGGCGGCGAAGTATTTCGTGGGCGCGCCGGCGCCGGGGTTATTGCGGATGACCGCGGGCGCGGGGCGCAGCTTCCACCACTCAATCGAGTCGAAAAAGTCATGGAGGAGGGCCATCTGCTCGGCACCGGGCATGGTGAGCGCCTGCTTCCAGGGTAGCGGCGTGCCCGTGCCGGCGT
>CAZZAQ010000666.1:0-2293 GCA_964652165.1 uncultured Bifidobacterium sp. | reverse complement strand
ATCGGTCGGGGCCTTCGTTCCGTCGTCCCAGCCCCATACGCCGTGCCCGCCGTAGGTGACGCCGGCCGTCGGCGTATTCAGGAGCGACCAGTAAATGGCGCGCCGGACGCTCTCGGGCGTGTGCGGCTTCTTCGAATGGTAGGCGAGGTGATTTTCGTAGGGCGGTTCGAGGTTCACAAACGGCTTGTGGGGGAGCTTCATCCAATCCTCGGTGGACGGCCCCGAGATCATCCACTCCAGCGTGTTCGTGTTGTCTCCGTGGCCGCTCTGATAGCCGACGAAATTGTACCACTTTTCGTCGATGAACTCCTTCCATACCCACTGCATGCCGCCGGGGTGCATGCTGACCGGGCCATGCGCGATGTCGTTGAACACGGCGCGGCCAATCTTTTTCCATCTCTCGGATTTCGCACCGCGGTAGTCGGCGTCGCCGCCCAGCAGATAGGCGACGGCGCTGCCGCTCCAGCGGGCGACCATGTAGCGGGCCAGGAGCGCGGCCTGATCGTCCGGGAGTGAATGGCCGGGATTGACCTTCGAATTTCCGCCGCCCGCGATGGCCCACAACAGCACGGGCGCGGCGACAAGCCCGGCGTGGTTGAGCGCATCCACCTTTTCGTCGAGCCGCTGGAAAAAGGCGGGGTTGATGGCGATCTTGTCCGAGCCGGTGAAGGCCGTTTGCTTGTACTCGTCGCCCTCGGGCGAGGCGCGCCATTGCGTGGTGACGAACTGGACGACGCTGAACTTCTGCCGCGTCCGCTCTTTGATGTATTGCTCCCACTCGGGCTTGGTCGAGAGCAACGCGCCGTTCCACGCCGTGTCGCCGAGCCAGAAGAACGGCGTGCCGTCGGCGTGCTCGAAGTAGCGGCCGTCATTGGCGACGCGGATGGGGCCGTGCCGGGCAAGGGGGGTGTTCGTGCGGGCGACGGTCGCGGTGAATGCGCCGGTCTGCCCGTGGAGTCCCTTGTTCTCCTTGTCCGAGCAGGTCGTCTCGAACTTCCACTTGCCGGGCCCGGTCGGCAGGAAGCGCGCGCGCCAGGTCTTACCGCCGTCCCAGAAGCCGGGGACCGTGAATTTCTCGCCCTGCGGCGAGGTGAACGCGGCGATCAGCGACGCCTCCTGCACGGGGTTCGAATAGGCGGTGGCGCTTTCGAACGCGGCTTCGAAGCGCTCGTATGTGGCCACCGTTTTGTCCGCCGCTCCAACGTCGGCGGCAGCGAACATCAGAGCTGCGAGAACGGCGACAGCGGGCGTGGCGTTGCGGCAGAAATGGAATTTTTGCTTCATAACTGGCTCGGTTCGGTCAGGTCGGGCGCATCTCAACGCAAATCCTCCGGCCTGTCAAACGGGCAGCGAAGCGCACCGCGGGCGGGGCACATCCGGACATCCGTTGACCTTTGGAACTCCCTCTCCCCGCGACGGAGGAGCGGGGAGAGGGCCGGGGAGAGGGGAAATCTCTGTTCGCAACGGCCCTCCTCTCCCCAACCCTCTCCTCCCTCGGAGGGAGGAGAGGGAGGAACCGGGAGCGGCGGCCCCAAGAGCGTCAAGAGGCGCACGGCGGGGGCATTGCGAATCGGTCGGCGATATTCCCGCGGACAAGGCTGTCCGCGCTCCTTACCCATCAGAAAGCGTCCGCCTTCCCCTCCATCCTGGGATCGGCGGCGCCGGTGAATCCGGATTTCCGCGCGTCAAGCGCGACAGCCTGTGCCGCGCCTATGGATTCGACCAGTTTCAGTTTATGCCCGCGTTTCGCCAACTCGCGCCGGACTTTTTCCGGCATCGACCGTTCGACGCGCAACTCGTCCGGCAGCCACTGGTGATGAAAACGGGGCATCGCCAGCGCTTTGCCGGCGGGCATCCCGAAATCGACGACGTAAAGGATCGCCAGCAGCGTCTGGCTAATGATCGTCGGGCCGCCCGCCGCGCCCACCGACAGGATGGGCCGGCCGTCGCGCAACACGATTGTCGGGCTCATGCTGGACAAGGGCCGCTTGCCGGGCGCGATGGCGTTGGCCTCCCCGCCGACGAGGCCGAAGTAATTGGGCACGCCCGGCTGAAGCGAGAAGTCGTCCATCTGGTTGTTCATCACGATGCCGGTGCCGGGGATGACGGCCTTCGAGCCGAAGGAGGTGTTGATTGTCGCGGTGCACGCGACCCAATAACCCTCCGCGTCCGCGGCTGAAAAGTGGGTCGTGTGCTTGCCGAACAGGTCCTCAGCGCTGCGCGGCGGCATCTCGTGCCCCGCCACGGCCGAGGCGCGCTTGCGGTCGATCTTCGCGGCCAGGCGCGCCGCGTA
>CAZZAQ010000665.1:1145-3402 GCA_964652165.1 uncultured Bifidobacterium sp. | reverse complement strand
TCCATCCGCTGCCTGCCCAGCGCCGGGCCGCACCCCGACGAGCCGACGCCCCCGGCGCCCCTGGTGGACCTGGGCCTGGCGACTAACGCCGTCCAGATCGACCTGCGAGACAAGGCGGCGCTGATTGAACGAGGGACAAACAATTTTGACGAGAAAATCCTCCGCGCGGCGATTGCGGGCGCCGAGTTCGCCGTCATCTATAACTTCGCGACGAACACAGGCGCCGGCTGCCCGGGCGGCAACCAACTCTGCCTGATGGGCGTGACGGATTTCGTGCCGATCCCGGCCGTCTTCATCGGGCGCAGTGATGGCTTGGCGCTCCAGGGCCTCTTCGCCACGAACAGCGCCGCGCGCGCGCAGCTCCGGCTGAACTCCGTAAGCATTCCATTGACTGTGACGGACACACTCATTTGCGAGCACGTCGGCGTGCGCGTGCAGACGGACCATCCGCTGCGCGGCGACGTGCGCATCACACTGGTCTCCCCCACCGGCACGCGAAGTGTCCTGCAGCAGTTCAACTCCGATACCAACGCCGGCCCGGTGGACTGGACCTACTGGTCGACACACCATTTCTACGAGCCGAGCGCGGGCCAGTGGCGGGTCGAGATCGGCGATGAGTTCCTCGGCGCGTCCGGGAACGTGCTGGCTCTCAGCCTGCTCGTCACAGGGATCCCAATCCCCGACTCCGACGGGGACGGACTCGATGACGATTGGGAGTTGTCCATGTTCGGCGACCTACTCTCCAACCCGCAGGATGACCCGGACGATGATGGCTATAACAACGCGATGGAACAGGCGATGAGCACGGACCCACGGGTGCCCAACGAAGCGTTCCGTCTCGACCTCATGATCTGGAGTACAACCTTGGCGCGCCTGAGCTGGCCCGGGCGGACGGGGCGGACCTACGAAGTGCTGGCCGGCGCCGATCCGGCCGTCTTGACGGTGCTCACCACCGTGCCGGGCCGGTTTCCCGAGACTGAGTGGTTTACCACGACGACGAACACCGCCCACCAGTTTTTCCGCGTGCGCGAAGTCCTGCCGTAGAAGGCGGGAACACGGGCAGCCTTGCTAGCCGGATTCAAGCACGATGCGATACATGGTCACTTGGGTTTTCGCTCGGCGAGGAATTCCTGCAGCGGACGGTAGTGAAACGGCTTGCGGCGCGCCCGCTTGAGCCATGCGACATCCTCAGCATCTTCGACGCGCTCCAGCAATTCCTCGTAATCCTTGATGGGGATGATGACGGAAACGGGCTTGCCTTTGCGGGTGACGATTTCGGGTTCGGATAGCTTTGCTTTCACTCCGGCAGTTTATCAGGCGAACGGATTGGCGTAAATCACCGTTGCGATGAAGCCGCTGCACAGAATGAATTCCGACACGTAAGCTTTGACAGGGGAATGGGGACAAGGGAATGGATACATTCCCTTGTCCCCATTCCCCTGACCGTTCCGAAGGGCCCTCGCCAGAAGGTCAAATCTGCGAGACGAATGTCGGGTGCGCCGGAAGGGCATGCCCATTGGCCGACCGACCTTATGTGTTTAGCCTGCCTTCAGGCACGCCGGGGAGCGCACGCGGCCCGCGTGCCGAATCCGCCGGCCCGCCGGATTCTCGTTCCACAAACTTCCTCGCGTCCAAAAAGAAAGAGTGTGGAACGAGGTTTTCGGCGAGCCGTCGAAAACGGCATGCCAGCGGCATGCGCTCCCCACCAAACACGTATGGCCGGCTACGGCCGGCCTCGCTCGTCGCGGAACGGGCGGCGCGCTTCGATGCTCGACAACAGGTCCCCGGCCAGCCTGGCGCCGGACTCGTCGCGTGCCGCTCGCGACAAGGCCATTGCCTGCCGGACAGCATCGGACGCCGGCTCGAACCGGCCCGTCTCGGCATACGCCGCCGCGAGCGCGCGCAACGCCGAGGCGTCCCGGCTGCCGGTCATGCGGACCGCGCGCTCGGCGAGCGTCACCGCTTCGGCGCCCTGGCGCGCTTCAGCCGCCGGATGAGTCGCCAGCAGCCACGCCAGCCCGGTGAGCGCGGCGGAAGACTCGCGCGCCAGCTCAAGGACAAGCCGGAAGTGCGCCGCGGCTTCGAGGGCCGACACGGCGCTGGTTGCGCCGCGATCCGCGGCCAACCCCTCCGCCAACAACAGATGCAAGTCGGGATCCGCCGGCTTCAACTGCAACCCTTCCCGGCAGGCATCGATGGATTCGGCACGCCGGCCCAGCCGGGCGACCTATCGTCGAAGAACGGAATGGCGGCGTGA
>CAZZAQ010000665.1:0-1135 GCA_964652165.1 uncultured Bifidobacterium sp. | reverse complement strand
GACAGGATCGGACGGCCCAGCCGGGCAAGACGCGAAGCCAGCAGCCGATGAGCACGCGGTCTCTCGGGCGCCAACAGGATCGCCCGGCGCGTGTGCTCCACGGCGCGGCCGAGGTCGCCACGGGATTCGGCGACGGACGCCAGGTCGAGATGACAGATTGGGGCGTCCGAGTGCTCGCGCGCATTCTCCTCGGCCAGGCGCGTGGCTTCGTCGAGCTGACCCAACCCCGCGAGCGTGGCGGCGAGCGACGATCGGGCATGGACATTCTTCGGATTGATCTCGAGCGCCGCCGTGAAACGCTCGACGGCGGCAGCCCCCCGGCCGTCGTTCACCAGCCCTTCGCCCAACCGCGTCTGAGTGAACTGGGCGTTTCCGCGAATCCAGAAACTGCCGAAGCTCGTCGCGGCCCAGACGCCCGCGGCCACGCCGATGATTAACCGCGCCATCCGGCCGCGTTCGGCAATCCAGACCCAGCCCGCGGCGCCCAGCGCGGCCAGCGGCGCCAGCGCGACCAGGCCATAGAACGACTTTACCAAGGCGTACGACGGCGCCTTGAGGCTCATCCAGACCAGCGCAAACGCCGTCGCCCCCAGGATTCCCAGCGCGCAAAACCAAGCCGCCGTCGGCTCGCGAACAAACCGACGCAGCGACAAGGTCAGTCCGATCAGCAGGAGGGCCGTCGGCACGAGCGCCAGCGCGTAGCCCGCGGCCATTAGGTCGTAGTTCCAGGGCGCCCGGAACCCGGTGGACGCGGCTCCACTCCAGAGTCCGTCGCCCCACGTCGTCGAGTAGAGTCCGCCCAGGAAGCTTCGCGTGCCGCAGAAGAATGGATTCTCAAGCGCGTCGCCGAACCGCCCGTAGAAGTCCGCCGTGCGGAACCCGTCCTGTTGCCACCAGGCCGTGCCATAGCCGAAATCGCGATGGCCCGCGAGCGGATGGCCCATGCGCGTCCAGACGCGCGCGTAATGCCAGCCGCACACGAGCAGCGCGGCGGCCAGCGGCACGCCGAGCGCCCGCAGCCACAGGGCGCAACTTGAAGCTGCCCCCGATTTCTCCCTCTCCCCGCGATGCAGGAGCGGAGAGAGAATTCTCCCAAGCCAACCTTCGCGCATTGAACCCCTGCACCGCGGTAGGG
>CAZZAQ010000664.1:0-3404 GCA_964652165.1 uncultured Bifidobacterium sp. | reverse complement strand
CGTCCTCGCGAGCCGCTTGATTACGGAGCGTTTCTTGACTCCGGCTCGCGAGGACGCTCGCGCCACCCGCCGTCACTGAGGGATTACCGCGAATTTGATTTGACCGGCGAAGGCGTCGGCACACACTTGTGCTGTGAGTAAGAATAGCGATGCAGCGAATCCGATGGTCTTCAACGGCCCGCCCACGCCGGAGGAGTTTCAGCGGCAGTTGTCCGAATTCATGCGGCAGCATTTCCAGGGCGGACCGGCCCCGGCCGAAGCCCGGGAGACGCCGGATGGCGCCGGGGACAAGCCGGCCAACAGTGACCTGCTTGTCTTCGACCGCAAGCCGCGCGACGTGAAGGCGCACCTCGACCGCTTCGTCATCAAACAGGACGAGGCGAAGAAGGTCCTCAGCGTCGCGCTGTGCGACCACTACCATCAAGTCCGGCTGGCGCTGCAAGGCCAGGAGCAACCGAATTACGCCAAGCAGAACGTCATCCTCGTCGGCCCGACCGGCGTCGGCAAGACCTACCTCATCCGAAGCCTCGCTGATCTCATCGGCGTGCCGTTCGTGAAGGCAGACGCGACGAAGTTTTCCGAGACCGGCTACGTCGGGGGGGATGTCGAGGACCTCGTGCGCGACCTGTTGCGCCGCGCGGACGGCGATGTCACGCGCGCCCAATGCGGCATCATCTACATCGACGAGATCGACAAGATCGCCACGGCCCAAAACGTCTCCGGCCGGGACGTCAGCGGGCGCGGCGTGCAGACCAACCTCCTCAAGCTGATGGAGGAAACGGACGTGCCCGCGCGCGCGCCCAATGACGTCGCCGGGCAAATCCAGGCGATGATGGAAACGGCCCGCGGCGGCAGGAAGCCTCCCGCGACGATCAACACCAAGCACATTCTTTTCGTCGTGAGCGGCGCGTTCGGCGGGCTGGAGAAGCTCGTCCTGAAACGCTTGCGCGAGGCGGCCATCGGCTTCGCCGCCGCGTCGCAAAAAGCCGTGGACGCCGAGCAAAGTCTCGCGGCGGTGCAGACGCGCGATTTCATCGAGTTCGGTTTCGAGCCGGAGTTCATCGGCCGGCTGCCCGTGCGCGTGGTCTGCCATCACTTGTCCGTGGAGGACTTGTTCCAGATCGTGAAGACTTCCGAAGGCAGCATCATCCGCCAATACGAACAGTCGTTTGCCGCTTATGGCATCGAAGTGCTGTTCGCCGACGACGGCTTGCGGCGCATCGCGGAGCTGGCCGCCGAGGAAAAGACCGGGGCGCGCGGCTTGATGACGGTGTGCGAGCGAGTGTTCCGGGACCTCAAGTTCGAGCTGCCCTCGACGCACGTGAAGCGTTTCGTCGTCACTCGCCATCTCGTCGACGATCCAGCCGCGGAATTGCGGGCGCTGCTCGCCGACCAGGAAAAGGAGGAACGCGTCGTGCTCCGGCAGATGGTCCACGAGTACGCGCAGCGCTTCCGCGACAGCCACGGACTGGAGCTGCGATTCACGGACGAGGCGGCGGAGTGGCTGGTGGAACGGGCGCTGGCCGAGTCGGTGCCGGTGCGCGACCTGTGCGCGGCGCGGTTCAAGGACTTCCAGTTCGGGCTGAAGCTCATCGCGCAAAACACCGGCCAGCAGGAGTTCACCCTCGATCGCGCCGCGGCGGAGTCGCCGGACAAGGCGTTGAGCGATTGGGTGGTGGCGAGTTATCGGAAGTGAGGTCCCGAATCCAACACGCGACGCGCCAGCCGGGCGAATTGAACGGCCTTGGGCGTGTCCGAGTGGAGGCAAAGGCTCTGCGGCCGAAGTGCCAACGGAAGGTTCGAAACCGTTTCGATTTCGCGCCCGGCCAACCAGTGCTCCAGCCGGCGTTTCACGACTCGGCCATCGTCGAGGATCGCGCCGGCTTCACTTCGCGGCAACAGCGTTCCGTCCTCCCGGTAGCCGCGATCCAGATAGGCTTCTTCCCAAACGCGAACTCCGACGCGCCTGGCCAGCCGCACCACCGTGCCGCCAGCCCGGGCGAACACGACGCACCGGGGCCACCACGCGCGGATCGCTGCCACATAAGCTCGCGCGACCTCCTCGTCCGACTCGCTGGCGTGATACAGGGCGCCGTGCAGTTTGATGTGATGCAGGTGGACGCGTTTCCTTCGGGCCAACCGCTCCAGAGCGCCAACCTGGTGAACGAGCAGCAATTCGAGTTCGCTCGCCGCAAGATTCAGCGGGCCGCGCCCGAAGTCTCCGCGGCTCCACGGTCCTGGATGCGCCCCGAGCCGCACGCCGAACTGTTTGGCCAGGTCCACACAGTCGGCCATCGTTTCGAGATCGCCGGCGTGTCCGCCGCAAGCGACGTTGGCGGAGGTGACGCACCGCATGAGCGCCCGGGTGAGCGCGCGCGGTTCGCCTTCGCCGAGGTCACAGTTCAAATCCAGTTTCATCCGCGGACCGGAAACGAACGCTCTGTCCGGGCCGGCATTGAACAAGCCACGAAACGTCCGCCGGGTCGAGCACTCCGAGTTTGGGATAGCCGCCAACGGTCGGGCCGTCGCGCAGGGTCACGATCGGCAACCCGCTCTCCGGCACTTGCACCGTCCCGACGCGCACAGGCTCGCTGATGAGTTGAGTCGGCCTCGATTCGAGCGGTGCGCCTTGCAGGCGGTAACCAACACGATCGCTTTGCGAACTCAACTTCCAGGGCTGGCTGAAAAAGCGCTCGCGATCGGCCCTTGAAAACAATCCCACCTGCGGGGCAGGCCACACGCGCAGGGCCGGAGGCTGGCGGTAATCGCGCTGTTCCGCCGCGGGCGCCACCCGCGCCGCCACGCCGGGCGGGAGCGCGAACGGTTTTTGGCCGGCGGCCTGGACCACGTCTCCGTCGCGGAAGGCCGTTCCGATGCCGGCGCGAACGCACACGCTGGCGCTGCCAAACCATCGCGGCGCGACGAAACCGCCTTCGACCGCCAGGTAAGTCCAGACTCCGCAAAGCGATCTTGGGAACTCAATCACGGCGTCGGGCTGGACGCGGACTGCTCGCCAGCGCGGGACGCTGGCCGTGGCGTCCGCGCCCGTGATGGCGAGCCACAGTTCGCGCCGGGCGCGCAGCTTGGCGCCCTGGAGGAGCAACTCGATTACGGGTGACCCAGGTGCATTGTCGAGCAGACGGTTCGCCCAGTTCGCCGCATGATCGTCCATCGCCCCGCCGGCCGGCACGCCGAATCGGCGCCATCCGGGCCGGCCGTGGTCCTGCAACGTCGCGCCGAGGCCGGGGTCAACAATCTCGAAAGCGTCGAGGCTCATTCGGCGTATGTGATTAGCGTAGCTGCGACCGTGAGGTCGCGGGATGGGGACGCAGCAGGTCGGGCAGCGGCATCGTTTTCGTTCCAGCTTGAGAATTCAGCCTGCGACCTCACGGTCGCAGCTACGC
>CAZZAQ010000663.1:0-3408 GCA_964652165.1 uncultured Bifidobacterium sp. | reverse complement strand
CGGGGTTGGGATTCGGCAAGCGCATCGTACATCTGAAGAATTCGGCCAATGACGTTGTTGGTCGAATAGGCATTGGTGCCTTCACGCAATTCCTGCCACCGGTCGATCCACGCCTGCCAGAAATCGGGAGATTGTAACAGGCGGCCCCACCACGGCGAGAAATTGAAGAAGTCCGTGCCGCCGGTGCTGGCGAAGATGCGCGGGTTGGAGTCCCGTCCGTCGGTCGACCCCTGGGTGCGGTCGTAATCCCACGTCGGGCCGTAGCCGAGCTTTCGATTGCGATCCTTGTAGAAGTAGCCGCTGAGGCGCATGGCGTCGACGTTGAACGTCAAGACCTCGTGGGTGTGCAGGTCGATCCATGAATCGACGTCGATGTAGGCCGTGTAGCCGATGATCGGGTTGGTCCAGTTGGCTCCGTTCAGGGTCGTGTTGAACGTGTTGAGGTAATTGACGATGTAGGTGCGCTGCGGCGCGCGGAGGATGTTGGTCATGTCGTCGCCGTTCGGTTCGACCCAGTTCAGCGTGGCGCCACCCGCCGAGAATTGCGCCTCGCCAGCGTCCGGCCGATCGATACTCAACATGTAGCCACCGGTGACGGAGGGCAGGGTCACGTCCTCGGTGTCCAGCCGGGCAACGTCCACGCGGGCATCGTCGCGTTTGATTTTCTCCTCGAGGACATAAATGCCGTGATAGTCGCCCGGGACGATGGCGCCGCCGGGGTTGGTGTCGTCCTGGAGGTAAAGCTCGAAGAAGCGGGTGCGGGAACCGTAGCGGCCCTTGTCGCGGTAAAGCTGGTGGGCCAGTGGATTATGGTAGAGCGCCGGCTCGAAATTGTTCGGCGAGTAGAGCACCCAGTCCGACTCGGCGGGCAATCCGAGCAGCGGCACGGCGCGGTCGCCGCTGATTTCGTCGCGGGTTTCGAAGAAGAACGAGGCCTTGCTCGAACTGGAAACCAGTGTGCTTGAACCGCGCGAGTGAAAGATGCCACGCCCGGTGAGGTTAGGCAGGTTGGTCATCGAGCTTCGCCCGCAATCGTTGTCGAAGACCTGGAAGAGGACATGCTGCTCGGCTTCGCTGTTCGCCGGGACGGTGCCCTGGCCGTAGTTGTGGAGGATCATGATGGGCAGGGCGGAGTTGAAGGTCAGCACATTCGTGGCTCCCGGATACGTGCCGCTGGTGGTCGGCGAGAGCGCGATGAAGGACATCGTCTTCACCGGGCCCGGGAGTTTTCCAGGGACGAACGAGCGCGCGCGGATGACGGCGGTGGTGCTGATGTTGAGAGCATTGGTGTAGCGAAAAGTGTTCGTGCCGGGCAGGTTCGTGCCGTGCGCGTAATAGAGGGTGGCGTTGGCGACGCCGGGAGTGCTGAGCACCAGCGGAAATGGAGCGGCCGAGGAGAACGTGCGGCTGGAATGTGAAAACGTGACCTCGGGCGCGAAGCCATCGCCGCGCGTCGAGTTGGGTTGTCCTGGGGTCGGAGTGGTGTAGTTGCCGACGAGGTTGGGGTTCACCTCGTCGCGGCCATAGGATACATCGACGGACTGCTCGGGGTACGGGTCGAATTCTGAAACGACGTTGGTGTCCGGGTCAACCAGCGCGAGGTAGCCGCCGCCGGCGTTGAGCTGAAAACTGGTGTGCAAGCGGCCCCCTGACAGCACGTTGGTCCGGTCTTTTCCGGAGGCGAACACCACCAGGTAATTGTTTGCGTTGAGCACGTAGTAGGGGAACCGCCACTTCGTGAGGTCGAGCGGATCGTCGGTGAGGAACCAGCCCTGAAGGTTCGCAGTCATTGCGGGATTGAGGATTTCAATCCAGTCGGAGGAATCGCCGTCTTCGTCGTGAAGGCCGTTGTCATTGCTGGCCAGGAATTCACTGATGCGAAAGGTGCCGGGGTTGACGTTTGGATCGACGGTGTAATTCCAGGTCGCGCCCGCAAAGGCATTGGGCGCAGGGGCGAGGTCCGTAATCTCATGGAGCGGCGCGAACGTGACGGTCACCAGCCCGGTCGGGGCAGGCGCAAACTCGAACACGAATTGACCGGGGGCGCCAAACAGGAGGCCCGTGGCGGGAACGCCATTGATTCGCAGGTCGGCGGCATCGACCCCGATGACTGGCTCGTTGAAGAGCACTTCGATCTGCACGAGATTCTGGACCGTCTGCCCGGCGGTCGGGATGCGGCTAACGATGAATGGGGCTTCGTTATCGATGCTGCCGACGAGACTGACGTCGACAAGGACGTCGCTGCTCGTGGTGTTGGCGTTGAAGGCCTGGATGGCGATGATGTTGTCGCCGGCGACCAGGAGATTGGTGGCCACATCGTGCGTTTGCAGCACGGGTTCGCCCGCGGTGATGGCCGCGAAGGCAATCGTGGGCTCGCCCGCGGGCATGTTGAATCGGCCCACTTCAGCTCCGTTGATCCAGACGACGTAGCCGTCATCGATGTTGATGCTCAACAGCGCGCTCGAAAGCGCAGCCGGGTTGTTCACGACAAAGGTCTTGCGCATGAAGACGCAGAGCCAGTTGGGGGTGGTCGCGTTGCTCGCCGGAACGGCGGTGACGATGGCGGGCTCGCCATAGCCAATCGGCGTGGGTGAAGGGCCGCTCCAACTCGAATCGTTGAATCCGAGCAGCCGCCAGGCGGTGAGGTCCGGCGACGACGCCTCGTTCGTTCCGAGCTTGAATCGCCAGGAAGCGCCGAAATCAACAAACGACGTGGTTGCTCCGTGGACGGAGAAACCTGTTAGAAGAGCACTCAGGGCAAGGAACAAACTGGTTTTACGCATACACTTATCGACTTGAGTTCAGGAGACGCTGGGTGACAGGGAACTTGTAGCAGAGAATTGGGCGCGCGCCAACAGGAATTCTCGATCTGGGGTAATCCCTCAGTCAGGTAGGGCGAGCGTCCTCGCGAGCCGCTTGATTACTCAGCGTTTCTTGGCTCCGGCTCGCGAGGACGCTCGCCCCACCGGCATTCACTGAGGGATTACGATCTGGGAATCCCTACGGGATAAAGACGCCCTGCCGGAGCAACCTACGGCTGCGCGGTGCGGTAGAAGGCCTGGGCGGGGAGCGGGGAGGGGTCGTGGTATTCGAGCAGGCCGGAGGCGGGGGCGGTGAGGGTGGCCACGGTGTCCCACGGGCCGGTGGGGCTGGGGGCGCGGAGCACTCGGTAGGTGGCACCCGGCGTGCCGGTGAAGCTGAGGGAGTAGCAGCCGAAGCCGTCCGGCACGATGGTGAGTGGAGACAGTCCCTCCCGCGTAGGACCGCAAGGTTGGCCAGCACCCGGCTTCCGCCCAGCCGCGCAGGCGTTGGGCGAACGCTTCAATCTCGCCCATGGCCCGGGTCTTGCAGAGACGTGGCCAGACCGTTTGCTGCTGCTCACGCAGAGCCGACAAGAGTTCAGGCCGT
>CAZZAQ010000662.1:0-3409 GCA_964652165.1 uncultured Bifidobacterium sp. | reverse complement strand
CGTCACCAACATCGGATACGCTGCGTTCGCTTCCTGCACCAGCCTGAGCGCGATAACGGTGGATGAGCTCAACTCCGTCTATACCAGTGTGGATGAGGTCTTGTTCAACAAGAGCCAGACCTTGCTCATCCAATGTCCGGGGGCCAAAGCAGGAAGCTACACGATCCCCAACAGCGTCACCAGTATCGGGTACCATGCGTTCGAATCCTGCACCAGCCTGACCAGCGTCATGATCCCCAACAGCGTCAGGAGCATTGGCGGTGGCGCGTTTTATGGGTGCGGCAACTTGACGGGAGTCTATTTCCAGGGTAACGCCCCCAGCGAGAGTGGAGCTGTGTTCTTGGGGGCCGACAATGCGACCGTCTATTATCTGCCGGGAACCACGGGCTGGGGGACGACGTTTGCCGATCGTCCTGCCGTGCTGTGGACCCCGCGGGTAGAAACCAGCGATCCCAGCTTCGGCGTACGGACGAATCGGTTTGGGTTCACCATCATTTGGAGCAGCGGCTTGGTCACCGTGGTGGAAGCCTGCACGAACCTGACCAAGCCCGCCTGGTCTCCGGTGGGAACTAACACCCTCACCGGCGGCTCGTCCTATTTTAGCGATCCCGAGTGGACGAATCATCCCGTCCGATTTTACCGCCTCCGGTCGCCGTAACGGCCACCTGCCCGCCGCGTTCGTTGTTACCCTGCAAAGGGCGCCACCAACACCAGTGGTTTGTCATCCTGCTGCCGGTAGATGAGAAAGTCCCGGTCGAGCGTGAAGAGACGCGCGCCCGGGATGGATTCCGCCAGCGCCACCAGGCAGGCATCGGCGAAGGACATCGGCACGTTGGCGTAGCGTTCCATCAGCGCGAGGGAGCGGTTCCAGAGCCGCGCGTCCTCCGTCACCGGGCGGATCACGCCGTCGAGCACCAGGCCGCGCAACCGGGCGACGGCGGGAGAATGCCTGCCGATGAGAAAGCTCGTTTCGCTCAAGACTGCGCCGCACGTCCACAACGGCTCGTTCAACTGACGGAGTCGTGGGGCGGACCAGGAGTGCCATTGATCGGTGTCGTCAAGCACCGCGACGAGCGGGCCGGTATCGAGGAGCGTCATTGGCGGCTTCGGCCGTAACCTTCCATGTGCTTGGGATTCGTCGAAAGGTCGCCAATCCCGGTGCTGATACACCCGATGGCATCCTTCATCCGCTCATAAAGGCTCGGTCCGTCCGCCGGCCAGTCGGACGCATACGCGGGCAGCGCCTTTTCCAAAGCCGCGCGCGCGAATTGTGAGGGCGGGATGTGCGCTTGCGCGCTCGCCGCCTCCAGCCGCGCTGCGAGGTCGTCCGGCAGTTCAATCGTCAAAGTGCTCATGCCACGAAATTGCCACAGCGACGGCGGCGCGGAAAGGGCGAACTTCCGCCAAACCACGAACCCATGACGCTTCTGGAGACTCGGTTCCCCTTGCCGCGCGCCGTGACCTTCCCCGGAATCATTTGCCGCGCCCCGTGCCATTCAGGCACAACAGGCGCGTGACCAACACCGCCGTCGTGACCGGCGCCGGCAGCGGCGTCGGCCAGTCCTTGGCCCTCAAGCTGGCGCAGCAGGGTTGCCATGACACGCTGGTCGGGTAGAAAGCCGGGCTGCTTGCGCGCCGGCCATCGAACAGTTAGGATTCCGGCCATGAGCAAAGCAGATATTTTGAAAGAGCTGCCGGTGCTCCAACCCGAGGACCGACGGGAAATCTTCGAGCGCTTGTGCGACTTGGAGGAGCGCGATTTGCTGGCTGGCCGCCTGCCCACGGCTGAGGAGAGGGCATTGCTGGATCGTGAATTGGAGGATTACCGGGAGCATCCCGATGCCGGCGCATCCTGGGAGGAAGTGGAGGCCCGGCTGCGCGGCCCGTCGCAGCGGTGAAATGGCGCGTCCACATCCGCCCGCGCGCCGAGGAGGATTTGCGGGAGGCCCGCCTGTGGTACGAGGAGCGGCGGGAGGGCTTGGGCGATGAAATGGTGGCCGCTGTCCGGCGCGCGATCCGCAGCCTGGAAGACGAGCCGGCACGGCGTCCGTTGCACTATCGCGAGTTTCGCCGTCTGCTCATCCGGCGTTTTCCATACAAGATTTTCTACCTGGTCGAACGCGACCGCGTGGTGGTGTTTCGCGTTCTGCATGGAAAACAGGACCATCCCCGACGGCTGCGCGAATGACGCAATAGTCTTGGGGCGGCTTGTCCTCCTGCAGCTTGTTGCTACAGCGACGGCGGCGCGGAAAGGGGGAACTGCTTCCAAGGCTCGACCCGGGGCGCATTTCAATCCTACCGAACGGCTCGCGAGGACGCTCACCCTACCGGGAGTCCTCCAAACCTCGATCCGGCCGTCCAATCCTACTCCAGCGCCGGCTCGTTGGAACCTTCACTCCGCGGCTCGAGCCGGTTGGCCATGATGATGCGGGCGCAGGCGTTCCAGCGGAGCAGGGCGTCGTCGTTGCCGGCGGGGCGAAGGGATTCGGCTTTTTCGTAATGGTCCATCGCTTCGCGCAGGAGTTCGTAGGCGTCGAAGCCGGCGCCGGGGGAGGTGTGCTTGAGCAGGGCCTTGGCCTGGCGCTCGGCGATGAGGCCGGCGTAGTAGGAGCGCTCGTAATCGTCGCGCAGTTGGGCCAGCACCTCGTGCGCCCGGGTGGCGCCGATGGCATAGCCTTTGTCCAACCGATCGGTGATCGCCAGCAGGAGCGTCACCAGCGCCTGCGGGTGGTCCGGCACGACGCGCAACACGTCCAGGCAAATGCTCTCCGCCTCGCCCGATTCGTTGAGCAACCGGTAGCGCGTGGCCTTTTCCAGCGCGGCGGGGATGGAATCGGGGTGGAGAGGTTTGAGGTCGAACATTGTTCGTTGAATCGTTGAATCGTTGAATCGTTAAATCGTTGAATCGTTAAATCGTTGAATCGTTGAAACGTTAAATCGTTGAAGCGTTGAAGCAATTCGATAATCCGTCGAAACGGGGAAGCGGAGAGGCGGGGTTTTGGTGAAACCGAGCCTCCGCGGACAAGTTGGCGAGAGGAATATCCGATTCAACGTTTTAACGATTCAACGATTCAACGTTTCCGACTTTTCCACAACCACCCCAACGGATCATAAAACTCATCCACCACCCGCTCCTTCAGCGGGATGATGGCGTTGTCGGTGATGGCGATGTCCTCGGGGCAGACCTGAGTGCAGCACTTGGTGATGTTGCAGTAGCCGATGCCGAAGGCCTGGCGCAGTTCGCCGAGGCGGTCGGCGGTGTCGAGCGGGTGCATCTCCAGCGCGGCCGCGTAAACGAGGAAACGCGGGCCGATGAATTCCTCGTGCTTGTGGTGCTCGCGCAGGACGTGGCAAACGTCCTGGCAGAGGAAGCACTCGATGCACTTGCGGAACTCCTGCACGCGGTCGA
>CAZZAQ010000661.1:0-3413 GCA_964652165.1 uncultured Bifidobacterium sp. | reverse complement strand
CACCGCGTCGGGCAAGGCGGAGACCGACCGTTCGCGCCTCGGCCTGTATATCTCCAAGGAGGCGCCGGAACGCGAGTTGCGGAGCAGCGTGTTGATTGATTATCAGTTCGAGATTCCGCCCGGCGCCCGGGAGTTCGTGACCCGCAAGTCGCGCCGCTTCGACAAGGACGCGCTGCTTTACACCATGAACCCGCACATGCACCTGCGCGGAAAATGGATGCGCTACACCGCGCGCTATCCCGATGGCACGGAGGAACTGCTGCTCAACGTGCCCAACTACCGCTTCGACTGGCAGCGCAACTACGAGTTGAAGGAACCCAAGCGATTGCCCAAGGGAACCGAACTCGTGGTCGAAGCTGCGTGGGACAACTCGGCGTTGAATCTCGACAATCCCGATCCAGCCAAATCCGTCGGCTGGGGCGACCAGACTTTCAACGAGATGTTCTTCGCCTCCTATCGCTACACCTACCCGGACGCCAAGCCGCCGGTGGCGCGGACGGCGGCGGAAACGGCGCCGGCGAATCCCAAATCGGTCACCCCGACACGATAGATTCACGAACGCGTCTGAAACCATAACCTCCAACCCGGAACACCATCCGTGGATCCCCAAATGGCAGCGTGATCAAAAGAAGGGCGTGGACTCGCCCATTCCGAGGCAGCTCCTCTCGAACGAGGAATTCATCCCGCGTCCCCAAAACGAACAGCAGAAAGAGTGGGAACTGCTCATCGGCGAACGGGCCGGGGAGAAATCGAAACGGCTCGGCATGACCAAGCGCGATTTCCTGCGCAGCTCGACGAGAATCCGGAGGCTTACAGCTTCAGGAATTTCGTGAAGGCACTCTTCTTCGACAGCGACACGAGCAGAATCGTGATCTCCGGCGTGCCGATGGACGAAGCCGACGTGAGCCTGCGAGCCTGCCTGTCCCGGCTCACCGATGGGCACCTGGCCGAATGCGATCCCGCCTGGACCGACGAGCAGGTGACGGCGTGGGACGGCAACTTCAAATCCGACGGCACTCTCATGCTCGACTGCTGTGCGCCGCGACATTCGACACTCAAGCAGCGAAGGGCCTCGCTGCTGCGTCCTGCCGCGAACTGTCCAGGATTTCTCGCGAGCGTACTTACCTTACTGTTCAGCGCCCGTCGAGTCGAAATTGCGTTAGCCGTGCCTGAAACTGCGGCGCGAAACTTCAGTCGGCGATACCAGCGTCTCCGTAATCGTCCTCGAGCCGCCCGGAACCGAACAGGGGGGCGGCGCTCGCCGCGAAGCGCGGCCTACTTGCGGACCGTGCAGACGGCCGAAGCGCCCACATTCCCCGCCGCATCGTACGCGAAGGCTTGGAGCGTGTGCTGGCCGCGCGGCAGCTTGCTGGTGTTCCAGATAAACTCCGGCGATGCCGACGTGCTAGTGGCGTAGTAACTTCCATCCGCGTACAAGTCCACACGTGTGACCCCCACGTTGTCCGTCGCTGCGACACCGACTTTCGTCCTTCTCGACACTGTGGCGTTGCTGGCCGGCGAAATGATTAGGACCGTGGGCGCAACGGTGTCGGGGGGCGCCACCGCGTTCAGAACAGAGACTGTCACCACAGCAGACATGCCGACGTTGCCCGCGGCGTCGTAGGCACGTGCCTGCAACGTGCAGGAACCATTCGGGTAGGCCGCGGTGTTCCACGGGAACCCGGCCATCGCGTTCGTGCTGGCGCCGATGAGCCCGCCGTCCAGGTAGCATTCTACTCTCGTCACACCCATATCGTCCGTGGCACTGACATTCACTGTGACGGGTCCCGAGACGGTGCTTCCAGAGGAGGGCGCCGTGATGCTCGCGCTCGGCGCGGCCGAATCGGCGGGCGTGGAAGCCACCGCCAAAAGAACCGCCCGCCCTGCGTTCACACGTCCGGACCCGTAGCTCGGATCCCATCCGGCGGCCCCCAGATCATCCGCGGATTGCTTGAGGATGTCCCCAACCTGTGCCCCCGGCAGCGTCGCGTTGGCCGACATCACCAACGCCGCCGCTCCGGCGACGATGGGCGCGGAAACCGACGTTCCTCCAGCCCAGCCGTAACTGCCGCCTCGAACCGTCGTGAGGATGCTGACACCCGGCGCCGCCAGATCAATGTTGTTGCCCGTGTTGGACCATGAGGCCAACACATCATTCAAGTCCGTGGCACTCACCATGAGTAAATTCGGGTTGTCCGCCGTGGCGTCGAATGTCCCTGCATTTCCTGCGGACGCGACGACCACGCCCCCCATGCTTCGGAAGTACTGGGCGGCGCTCTCTACGGACGCTATCTTCGTCACTCCGCTATAACTGATGTTGGCCACCCGCGCGCCGTGGTCTGCGGCCCAAGTCAACGCGCTGGCAGTGGCTGAAGCGCTTGCCGAGCAGTTCGTGTCGGCGATGCGGAGCGGCATGAGGCGGCATCCCCATGCGACTCCGGCCACGCCAGTGCCATCGTTCCCCGCCGCCGCGGCTGCCCCGGCTACGACTGTACCGTGCCCGATGACATCCCGCGTGTCCGAGTTGTTGTCGTAGAAATTCCAGCCCGGTACGAGCATTGGCGCCAGATCGGGATGCGTGCCGTCCACTCCGCTGTCGAGAATGGCGATGGTGACGGCGCTGCTGCCAGTGGTCGTATCCCACGCGCTCGGCGCGCTGATCCTGGGCAAATGCCATTCCGAGGAGTAATACGGGTCGTTTGGCACCGCAGCCGGCCTCAAAATCCAGTCCGGCTCGGCGAATTCGATGTTTCGATTCCGGCGCAGCCTTTCCAGGACGTTCGTCAGCTTCCCGGGCGGCACGTGGACAACCCGGACGTCCAGTTGATGAATCATCTGGTGCTGCTTAGCCTTGTGCTTGGCGAACAGCGATTGCACAACGGACTCCTTGACGTGCGTTTTTGGCTTCACCAGAAGCCGATCCGACGCATACGCCGGGGGCTCTGCGCTGGCCTTCGCGATGCTCAGCAGAAGCAGTGTCACGCAACTCGCCGCTGCCAAGGGAAGCGAGCCGAGCCGCGCCATCATCGATTCTTGAATTTTCATTTTCATGATCGTTTTATTTTTAGATCGGCTTGCCCATTGAGAGCAGTCGAGCCGGTCGGGGTCTAGCCAGTCCTATGCCACGGCAAAACACGCTCGGGAGGCGGCCCTGCCTCGGGCCAGAGTGTCCACCTTCGGGTCAATTCTCTCCAGAATCGGAGCAGACAGGCGCCCGGTCGGGGTCGGAGCCGGTGCTGCGGGCACAAGGCCGGAAGGGCTGTTGACAAAGTCGTAGCGCAGGCTGCCCAGCCTGCTGTTTCGCGGGTTGCCAACCCGCGAAGGTGCGACCCGAACGAGGCGTGGACTGAGGTACCGCCCGCCCGCCGACTGGCAGTCGGCGAAACAGCAGACAAGCTGTCTGCGCTACGAAC
>CAZZAQ010000660.1:0-3413 GCA_964652165.1 uncultured Bifidobacterium sp. | reverse complement strand
GCCCCGCCGGCTGGATCGAGGCAGGCAATCAGAAGATGGACCCGATGCGCGACGTGGCGCGCAAGCGCGGTCTCACGATGCTCCAGCTGGCCTGCCTCTGGAACCTCGCCCAGGCGCCCGTCAAGAGCGTCATTCCCACGCTCATCCAGGAAGCCGATCCGAACTCGAAGTCCATCGAGACGAAGGTTGACGAGCTCGCGGCGCTGCCGGAACAGAAGCTGTCGGCCGAGGACTGCGAATTCATCTCGCGGGCCGGCGACAACAAAGGTTGCATGGAATTGAAAGGCGCCTCCCGCGCGCACACCGGCAATCCCGAAGCCGACCGCTGGGGCCTATCGCCAGACCTCGAAGCCGTCGGCAAACGCTGGGGCATCGATCCGGACATAGACCTGGTCTGCACGCACGCGAAGGCGGCGTAGCAGGCGGGCACATGGGGAGAGCGTAAAACGTAAAACGTGAAACGTAAATGCGGCCGGCCGCGAAAGCACCGATTCGCCCGTCTATCCCTCTCTTACGTTTTACGTTTCACGTTTTACGTTTTACGCCCACACTGGCGACCTGCGCCGGGTCAATAACACACACGCCGCCGTCGGGAGGGAACAACACCAACAGGTCGCCGCGCGGCGCGATGCCGAGGTGGTCAGCCGTCGTCACGTTGAGCGTGCGCCCGCTCGTAAGGTGAAGCGAGAACGGTTTGAACGGCGCCATGTCCCGCAACTCTTTGATGTCTTTGACGCTCACGCTGTTCTTGTAGCAATTGGAGCAAGCGGGCCGCAACGCCGGAGTGTTCAAGGACATGACTCGCGGTGCACATCAGTTTCTAGTCCGATCAACGCGAAGGGGCGCAACTCGGCACACGCACCAGATCGAAGTGGGGCAGGCGACCCCGCCTTCCGAAGTTCACCGGGCGACTACGCCCGGTGAACTCTGCAAGCGAGGTCGCTTGCAGGACTATGCCAGCCGGGTCGGCTGGCCCACTGCGGTGCGTGTGCACGGTTGCGCTCAACGCGAAGGGGCGATCCGCCTACCTGACTGCCCCGCGCGCCTCTCGGGAGATGCGGACGAACTCCGCCGCCAACCGGCTCAACGCCGGCC
Organism: uncultured Bifidobacterium sp.; assembly: GCA_964652165.1. Taxonomy (GTDB): domain Bacteria; phylum Verrucomicrobiota; class Verrucomicrobiia; order Limisphaerales; family JADJPG01; genus DASTLJ01. The sequence continues at coordinate 2,318 of CAZZAQ010000660.1, read as the reverse complement.
AGTCCTCGGCCCGTAGAATATCCGCAGTCAACAGCGAACCACCCACACCCAGCGCGACACATCCGGCTCGAAGAAAGTCTGCCGCGCTGTTCAAATCCACGCCCCCCGTCGGCACGATCTTCAAGTGCGGCAGCGGTGCGCGCAAGGCTCGCACGTAAGCCGGCCCGAGCTTGTCAGCGGGGAACAGCTTGATGAAGTCGGCCCCGGCTTCGTGGGCGGCCTGGGCTTCGGTCGGCGTGTAGGCGCCGAGCATCACCGGCCGATCCGCCGCGTGCGCGGCCGTCACAATCTCGGCGCGCGTGATTGGGCTGACGATGAACTCCGCGCCCGCCTCGATGGCCGCGCGGCACGATTTGGCATCGAGCACCGTTCCCGCGCCGACGAGGCCACGCGCGCCAAGCGCGGCGCTGACTTGCCGAATTGCGTCCAGCGCTCCGGGCACGGTGAGCGTGACCTCGACCGCCACGACTCCACCCGCCAGCAACGCCTCTGCAATCGGCAACACCTGCGCGGCCCGCGGCGTGCGGACGACGGCGATGATGCCGGGGTCGGTGAGAAGCGATGTGACTTCACTGCGCGAGCGCATGGACAGAGCGTAAAACGTAAAACGTGAAACGTAAATGCGGCAGCGGGCGAAAGAACCAATTCGCCCGTCCATCCCTCTCTTACGTTTTACGTTTTACGTTTCACGTTTCACGTTTCACGTTTCACGTTTCACGCCTCACGCCTCACGCCTCACGCTCTCCCCTCGAATTCCCCCCGCCCTTCTACCGTCTTGACCCTGAACACCGAAACTGCCAGACATTCGCCATGACCAAACTCTTTCTCGCCATCGCGGGCTTCGTATCGGCCGCCTGCATCGGCGCCGCCGCCGAGGACTACACCATCCGCGCCTTCAAACGGATTCAGCTCAGCGACCTCTTCTGGAGCGAAGGCGCCAACTTCGGCGACTTCAACAAGGACGGGAAGAACGACATCGTCTCCGGTCCATATTGGTGGGAAGGGCCGGACTTCAAGACGCGGCACGAATACTATCCCGCCACGAAGAAATGGTCGCTCGGCCCGGTCTCGAAGATTCCCGTGCCCGGATTCGAGGGAGCGCTCGGCCAGAACAACGTCTATTCGGACAACTTTTTCACCTTCACGCACGACTTCAACGCGGACGGCTGGACGGACATCCTGATCTACGGCTTCCCCGGTGCGGACGCTTCATGGTTCGAAAATCCGCAAGGCAAGGACGGCCACTGGACGCGCCACAAGGTCTTCGACCTGGTCGATAACGAATCGCCGTGGTGGTTCGACCTCACTGGCGACGGCAAACCGGAAATCGTCTGCAACTCCGGCGGCTACTTCGGCTACGTCAGCCCCGACTGGAACGACACGACGAAGCCGTGGACGTTTCACAAAATTTCGCCCAAGGGCGGCTGGCAGCGCTTCACCCACGGCCTCGGCGTCGGCGACGTGAACGGCGACGGCAAGCTCGACGTGCTGGAGGCCGGAGGCTGGTGGGAGCAACCCGCCTCGCTCGCCGGCGACCCGGAGTGGAAGCAGCACAAGTTCCCCTTCGCGCCATTCTTCGGCAGCGCGCACATGTTCGCCTACGACGTGAACGGCGATGGCCTCAACGACATCATCACCAGCCTGGCCGCGCACGGTTATGGCCTGGCGTGGTATGAGCAGATCAAAGACCGCGACGAGAAGGGGGAGATTCTCTGGACCAAGCACAGCATCATGGAGGGCCGCGCCACAGATAAGTCCCCCGCGCCTCCGCCGAACAAGTACGGCGTGCGCTTCGCCCAGCTCCACGCCATCGACCTCGTGGATATGGACGGTGACGGCCTCAAGGACATTGTCACCGGTAAACGTTTCTGGGCGCACGGCAATCGCGGAGACGACGAGCCCAACGCCGCCGCCGTGCTCTATTGGTTCAAGCTCGTCCGGGGCGAGGACAAGTCCGTGGACTTCGTGCCGTATCTCATCGACGACAACTCGGGCATCGGCACGCAAGTCGTCGCGGGCGACATCAATGGCGACGGCCTGCCCGACGTGGTTGTGGGCAACAAGCGCGGCACGTTCGTTCACCTCCAGCAGTTGAAAACGGTGAGCAAGGAGGAATGGGAAAAAGTCCGGCCCAAGCTCTCCAAGGCGCCGTCTGCAAGTGCTTCGGCCAACTGAGTCCCATCGGCAAACCGAATTGACCCTGCGCCACGTCCGCCTATCTTTTCGTCATGGTTACAATCGATGTCGTCCATCCGTTGACTGATTTTCAGCAGCACACCGCATCGCACGTCCGGCGTCTGAAGAAAACTGGGCGCCCG
>CAZZAQ010000659.1:2335-3416 GCA_964652165.1 uncultured Bifidobacterium sp. | reverse complement strand
CACCGGGCGGAGTCGCCCGGTGGACTTGGGCAGGCGCGGTCGCCTGCCCCACTACAATCCGGTCCGTGCGCCGAATTCCGTCCCGACGAGCCAAACGGCCGGCTTGCTTGCGGGCACAGCCGATGATAAACCCCCTTCGCTATGAATCGCCTTCTTCCCTTTGCCCAGCGGCTTGCCTTGTGGTTGGGCGCCGCCGCAAGTGCATTCGCCGCCGACTCCGCGGCGCCGGTGAAGCTGGTGCGCACGCCGGAGGGCGGACTCCAGCCGCAGGCCCTCGTGGATGGCAAAGAGACGCTGCACCTCGTTTACCTCAAAGGCGACCCCAAGGCGTGCGACGTTTTCTACGCGCGCCGCGCTGCCGGGCGGACGAACTTTTCGGCGCCGCTTCGCGTGAACAGCGAGCCGGGCAGCGCCATCGCCGTCGGGACGATTCGCGGCGCGCAGTTCGCCCTCGGCCGCAACGGTCGCGTGCATGTCGCCTGGAATGGCTCCGGCAGCAAAAAGGCCGAGCGCGGCGCGCCGATGCTTTACGCGCGGCTGAACGACACGGGTGATGCCTTCGAGACGCAGCGCGACATGATGACCGCCACGATGCACCTGGACGGCGGCGGTTCCGTCACGGCGGACGGCGCCGGGAATGTTTATGTCCTCTGGCACGCGGCGTCCGTCGAAGGCCCGAAGGGCGAGCAGAACCGCGGGGTGTACATGGCGAAATCGGCGGACGATGGAAGAACGTTCACGAACGAGCGGAAAATCAATCCGACGGCGACCGGCGCGTGCGGCTGCTGCGGCTTGAAGGCGTACGCTGACCCGCGTGGCCGTCTGAGCGTGCTCTACCGCGCGGCGAGCGGCGGGATGGATCGCGACGTGACCCTGCTGCTGTCGAAGGACGAAGGGAAAACGTTTCAGTCCACGGTGCTGGACCCGTGGCGCGTGCCGACCTGCCCGATGAGCAGCATGACGCTCTGCGCTTCTGGCTCCGGTTCGCTCATGGCGCTGTGGGAGACCCAAGGGCAGGTTCGTCGGTCGAGCATCGCGGCGGACACGGCGGAGGCCTCGGCTCCGCAGCCGCCCTCGGGCC
>CAZZAQ010000659.1:0-2325 GCA_964652165.1 uncultured Bifidobacterium sp. | reverse complement strand
CGGGCCGCGGCGCGGGCCGGAAGCATCCGGTCCTGGCAGAGGGTGGGAAAGGCGGCCGGTTGCAATTGACCGCGTGGACGGAGGGCACAGGCTGGCAAAAGGGCGGAGCGGTGGCGTGGGAGTTGATCGACCTCGACGCCGGCACGAGAACCTCGGGCCGCGCGGACGGCGTGCCCGTGTGGGGCAAGGTGGCGGCGGTGGCCGAGTCGGACGGGACATTCACGATTTTCTACTGAAGCTGGTCCGCGCATGCCAAAAGAATCCAATTGGCGCATTGCCCTGCTGGCCTTCGGGATCGTTCTCGTCGACCAACTCTCCAAGCTGATCGTCCAGAACCACCTCGGCTTTGGCGAGCAGCGGGAGGTGGTGAAAGGTTTCTTCAAGTTCGTCCACTGGCAGAACACGGGCGCGGCCTGGAGCATCTTCACCGGTAACAACGGCGCGCTGGCAGTCGTGGCCATCATCGCCCTGGTGGGACTGGTGCTGGCGCGGCGTTACTTCGATGCGCACACCGCCGGCGGCCAGGCCAGCCTCGGGCTCATCCTGGGCGGCATCACAGGCAACGTCATCGACCGGCTGCTGCCCGGCCGGCAACACGTCATCGATTTTATCTACTTTTACGTCGAGCGGCGCGACAAATCAGAGGTCGGTTTCCCCGCTTTCAACGTGGCGGACAGCGCGATTTGCATCGGCGTGGGGCTTTTGTTCATCCTCTCCTGGCGGCGCAAGACCGGGGAGGTTCCGGCGAAATCCCCGGCCACGCAGTGAAGTCGGAGCGCGCTCGGGTCAGACCCTCGCCGCCTTCAAAATCCGCGTCCAGTTCTAACCGGTACTTGGCACCATGAGCTCTAGGACACGACGGTCCGTAGCCGCCGACGTGAGGAGGCGGAGAAGGCGGACGAACGGTCCTTCCGCCTCCTCACGTCGGCGGCTACAATCCTTGGTGAGACATTCAGGCTAATCCCAACCTGGAGATTCCACTCAAAGCAGGATGACAGCGGCGCGCACGGACACTTTCACCATCGACCGAACGCTGCCAGGCGAGCGCCTGGACAAGTTCTTGTCCGGCCGCTACCCAGTGGTGTCGCGTGGCGCCATCCAGCGGCTCATAGATCAAGGGCACATCCAGGTCAATGCCCGGCCGGCCCGGCCGACCCAGACCCCGCGCGCCGGCGACGTGGTGGTGGTCCATTTCCCCGAAGCCCGGCCGGCCGCGGCGCGGCCGGAGGCCATCCCGCTGGACGTGCTGTTCGAGGACGGCGATTTGCTCGTGCTGAACAAGGCGCCCGGCATCGTGGTGCACCCGGCCGCAGGCAACGAGGAACACACGCTGGTCAACGCGCTGCTCCACCACTGCCAGGGCCAGCTCAGTGGCATCGGCGGCGTTGCCCGGCCGGGCATCGTGCACCGGCTCGACAAGGAAACGAGCGGCTGCCTCGTAGTCGCAAAGAACGACGCGGCGCACCTCGCATTGAGCGAACAATTCTCCGGCCGCACGACGGAGAAGACTTACCTGGCGATTCTGTGCGGAGAAGTGCCGCGGGACTCGGGCGAAATCCGCGCCGCCATCGCGCGCCATCCTTCGCACCGCAAACGCATGGCGGTCAGTCCGGGCGAGGGCCGCGAAGCCCACACCAGCTACCGAGTCGCCGAGCGCCTGCGAGGCGCGACGCTGGTCGAGGCGGACCTGCACACCGGCAGGACGCATCAATTGCGCGTACACTTTCAACACATTGGATTTCCCATCGCGGGCGACGAGACCTACGGCGCAACTCAGACAAAGAAGCTCGCGGAATTGACGGGCTACACAGCTCCGCGGGTGCTGCTGCACGCGCATCGGCTTTCCTTTCTCCATCCGCGCAGTGGCCGGCGCCGGCGATTTACGGCGCCATTGCCGGAGGATTTTCAGCGGGCGCTGGAGGCGTTGCGGGTTCCGATTTGAAGCGCAGGTCGCGGCGAGGCTCGACCATCCGCATTACGGTCCCACGCGGAGCCGAATCACTCGCGCCGGGGGGTTGGTGAGCGAAACCTGGAACTGCGCTTGCAAGGCCGTGTTCGTCACGCTGCCCAGCGTCGTCCAGGCGGTGGACGGCGGATTCAGATTGGTCGTGCCTTCCACGATGTAAACCTTTCCGGTCGTGCCGAACCAGTTCAGGTGCAGCACGCCGTTTGAGGGCGTCAAGCTCGTGAAGGTGGGACGCACGATCAATTCCGCTCCCGCGCTCGCGCTGCCCGCCGCATTAGCCACCGTGACTTGGTACGTCCCTCCGTCGGCGTGCTGCGCGTTGTAGCGGGTGTAACTGTTCGTCACCTCGCCGGGCATCG
>CAZZAQ010000658.1:411-3421 GCA_964652165.1 uncultured Bifidobacterium sp. | reverse complement strand
TGCACGTCCGGCCGGAACAGGAACACGTTCAGCGGCGTGAACTGCCGATCGGTGGAGACTGTGTTCGTGGGCAGGCCGAACACGTGCGTGTCTTGCAGATTGAACACGCCGCGCTGCCCGAACTGTCCGGTGCCGGTTTCCCCCAGCATCTTGCCGTTGGTGGAGAAGAGGTTGACTCCGAACTGGCGCAGCGCCGTACGGTTGAGTTCAGCGAACTTTACTTCCAGCAGGATCTCCTGCGCGCCCAGCGGACCAAAGCTGAGCACGTTGACCACCGCTTTGGCGTAAGCGCCGGCCACGCTGCCTGCGTTTTTGGCCACGTCCTCGGTGGTTACGTGCCCGGAGAGCACGATGGCGCTGCGCGAGGAGGACACCAGGATGGTCTCTCCCGGGAAGATGCGGCGGATCTCGTCGGCGGCTGCGGAGGCGTCCACGTCCACCCTCAGGTCGAAGCTGCGCGAGCGCTCCAGCGTATCCCACAGCACCAGCGACACCTCACCCGGCGCCCGTCCGTGTACCAGCAATTGCGTCGGGGTCACCACCAGCGCGTCGGCGATGGCGGGATCGGTAACCGCCACCCGGATCAGCCGGTCGGTGGTGTTCACCAGGATGGACTTGCCCACCATCACGCGCAGCGGCACCGCGCCTTCCGTCACCGCCTGATCGAGCGTGGTTTGGTCCATGCCGGGAGTGGGCGCCATGGTCTGGCCGGGGGCCGAGGGCTGCTGTTGGCCGCCCATGGCGGCGCCCGCCTGCTGAGCGGCGCCGGAGAGAGCGCTCCCCAGACCTCCAGCCGGCTGCTTCTTGGGCGTGAGCACGCCGGCTTCTCCTACCGCCTGCGTCCACACCGGCACGGCCACGGCCAGAAGACACACCCATACCGCAACTGCCGCGAGCAACTGCCTGCGAGTCGTCGTTCTCATCCTCGTCTCCGCTCCTGTGTACGGCAACTGCTCTCTGTCAGAAGGATTTGGTTTCTACCTTTTCACCGCGGATCATCGTCACTACGTGCGGCTTCGGCACATCCTGCGGCGGCTTCCGTCTTCCGCCGCCCATTCTCACCCGTACGGGCGCCGGCTTGTTCCCGAAGTTGGGGATCACGCTGCCCTCCCCGAGATAGAGTTCGCCGTAGTAACTGTTTTTCGGCTTGGCATCCTGGTTGTCCAGCGGATTGCGCAACGACAGGTGGATCTTGCCCTGGGTGACGGCCAGGGTCAGCTTCTGCGCATCCATCGGCGCCACCAGCAGCGTGACCACGGTGGTGTCGCGCTTGGGAGTCCCGTCCGACTGCAGCTCCTGGTTGGCGGTCAGCACTTCCACGTTTTCCAGGATGGTCACCGTGGTGATCATCTTGGGGTCGTTCATCTCGTCAATGTTGCCGGTGAGCATCACGTCCACGCGGGTGCCCGCGATCACAAAACCGGCCACGGAAATGTCTTCCCGTACCCGCACCGACACCGCCCGCATGCCCTGCGGAATCTTGGGCGGCAGGCCAGCCCCTGCTCCCTGCGGCGCCAGCTTACTGTTCAGGATGAGTTCCCGCTCGGACACCGGAATAATTACGCCCCGTCCCACCACCTCCTGCTTCATCTTTTCAGCCAGGAAGACGTCCTTGGGAAGCTGGCTGGTGGGCAACTCGGCTGTGGTCAGGTCTTCTTCCTCGATCTGTTGTCCAATCACCAGGGCTCGCGCCGCCACCACCACCCGTCTCGAGGCTCCGGTGCCTTGCTGCCTTCCTTTAAGAATCTGCAACACGCCCAGGCTGACCACGCCCGCCAGGCCCAGGGCAAGTACGCCAATGATCAAAAACCGTCTGCGGTCCATCACCCCTCCTTAAGACTGCGCTAAATACAGCCGTAAAAGTTGACGAACTCCGATCTTCCCCGCAGGTTGACCGTGGCGGGAAGCGAGAACCACGGGAGCCGGGGCAGATATCGCAGTTGGTAGGCCAGGACGACGTCCACCTGCGACGCCCACTTGGCGACGCCGCCGGCGGTGGTAATGGTGACGCACTGGTTCACGGTCACGTCAGCCGGCACCAGCGTGACCCCGTTGTTGGCAGCATAGTCCACGGCCGCGCCTTTGACGGCAGCGATGGCATTACCGCTGCCGGTGTCGAAGTACACGCTGGAAAACTTCGCCCCTTCGCGGGCGGCGTTGTTGATCACCTGGTGGGCGCGCACGAATCCCGCGCCCTCGGTCACCGCCAGTCCCAGAAAAAGCAGAAACGGCAGAACCATTGCCAGTTCCGCCACCTGAGTGCCCCGTTCGCCTTGTGCTGGCTGTCCTCGTCCTCTCTTTTTCATGGACTCACCCCCTTCAGGGTTGTTCCGGCTAGGGGGAGGTTTCATTGCGCATTTGCGCCGAAGTTTGCATGTTGATGCTGGCAAAAGGGAAAAACAGGAAGGCGTAGGGAACGGTAACGTTGACCTGCGTGTACACCACGTTCGCCCCGTTCACCACCCCGGCCGTGTTCTGGCTCACGTTGACGGTTGTACCCCTGGCGCCGACGCTGTTCAGGTACTGTTGCACCCGCGCCTCCACCTGCACCGTGGTAGGCAGGTTGTTGGTGCCTGGAAACGGCGCCACCGAGTAGCGAGCACCCTCCCGCGCGGCGTTAGTAATTGCCTGGTACAGATTGTACGCCCGTCCGAACTCCAGCACTCCAAAAATCAGCGTAAAAAAAAGCATAAGGGTGATGGCTGCTTCCAGCAGCGTCCCACCCTTTTGCCTGCTTCGGTTCTCTCTCATAGCGTTACTACCGCGAACAGGGTCCCGAACGCGGCGGCCACGCCAAACGGTGCCCGGATCATGGCCGCATTGCGCACATTGATTACCGGGTGCGCTTTCAGGCCCTGAGTTCCCAGCGCGTGAACTATCTCTCCCATGTTGCGCAGCGTTTGCCGCCACGCCCCACGAACCAGTACTTGCACCACCGCCATAGTCGCTGCCACCAGCACAGCGATCTGCATGGCCATCCGAATATTACTGTGATTCGCGGCGACGTGCT
>CAZZAQ010000658.1:0-401 GCA_964652165.1 uncultured Bifidobacterium sp. | reverse complement strand
AGCCAGGGTTGCATGCCCAGCAGAGCGCCCAGTGCGGCCATCAGCTTCACATCGCCGCCCCCGATGGCGCCCAACTGGAAGAACGCCAGACCCACGGCAAAGCCCAGAAAACTGGCGGCTCCGGCCGAGGCCAGATCTCCCCTCCAGAAGTGAAACCCCAGCCCTGCAATTACACCACAGGTAGTGAAGGCCCGGGGTATTTTTCTCCAGCGGGCATCACCGATGGCACAGGTCACGGCGAAGGCGATCACAAAAGCGTGCCAAAGATTTTCCGACATGGTCTCATCGCCTCGCGAAAAAAATCGAAATCCCGCCCCGCATCAGGGAAGCGACGGCCGGAAGCGCGGGGTGCGGGCCCCCGGCCGCCCTCCTGAGTTACGGAGCCGTCAGCTGGTCGGCCG
>CAZZAQ010000657.1:0-3429 GCA_964652165.1 uncultured Bifidobacterium sp. | reverse complement strand
GCCCTGCCCGACGTGCGCGACGGCCTCAAGCCCAGCCAGCGCCGCATCCTATTCGCGATGCACGAGTTGAATCTCTTCCCCGGGCGCAAGCCGTACAAATGCGCCAAGATTTGCGGCGACACCTCCGGCGATTACCATCCCCACGGTGAGGCGGTGATCTATCCCACGCTCGTCCACATGGCGCAGCCCTGGGCGATGCGCGAGCGCCTGATCGAGGGCAAGGGCAACTTCGGCTCCGTCGAGGACGACCCGCCGGCCGCCATGCGTTACACGGAAGCGCGTCTTTCGCATCTCGGCGCCGCGCTCATGCAGGACATGGACAAGGAAACGGTGGACTTTGTCCCGAACTACGACGAGCGCAAGACCGAGCCGGCGGTCTTTCCAGCGGCCTTCCCGAACCTCCTTGTCAATGGCGGCACGGGCATCGCCGTCGGCATGGCCACCAACATGGCTCCGCACAATCTCGGTGAAGTCATCGACGGCATCTGCGCCCAGCTCGACAATCCGCAGATCACGATCCCCGAGCTGATGAAGTTCGTCAAAGGCCCGGACTTCCCGACCGGCGGCATGGTGTGCGGCGTCGAAGGCATCAAGAATTATTTCCACACCGGCCGCGGCAGCGTGAAGCTGCGGGGCAAAGTCGGCATCGAGCAGATGAAGGGCGGGCGCGAGCAGCTCGTCATCACCGAGATTCCCTTCAACGTCAACCGGGCCGCCCTCGAGCAGCAGATCGCCGCTCTCGTCAACGACAAGGTCATCACCGATGTTTCCGCGATGCGCAACGAGTCGGACGAGAACTGCCGCCTCGTCATCGAACTCAAGCGCGACGCCATTGCCAAGGTCGTCATCAACAACCTCTATCAACACACGCAGATGGAGGTCAGCTTCAGCGTCAACGCCCTCGCCATTGATCACGGCAAGCCCAAAACGCTCAACCTCAAGGAACTCATCGCGGCTTACATCGATCACCGCCGCGAGGTCGTCCTTCGCCGCACCCGCTTCGAACTGAAAAAGGCCGAGGAACGGGCCGAACTCCTCGAAGGCTACATCTGCGCCCTCAAAAACCTCGACGAATTCATCCGCATCATCCGCGGCTCGCGCAACCGCGAGGAGGCGAAGGTCAAGCTCCTCGCCTTCGAGTGGAACCGCCCGCAGGTCGAGCAGTGGGGCGTCCTCATCCGCTCCGAAGCCCGCCTCCTCAACGGCTTCTACGCCCTGACGGAACGCCAGGTCGATGCCATTCTCGAACTCCAGCTCTACCGCCTGACTGGCCTCGAAATCGACAAGGTCCGCCTGGAATACACCGAACTGCTTGCGAAGATCAAAGACCTCCTCGACATCCTCGCCCGCGAGGAGCGCGTGATGAAAATCATCAAGGACGAGTTGAAGATCATCCGCGAGAAACATGCCACCCCGCGCCTCACGGACATCGTTCCCGACGAAGGCGAGATTGCCATCGAAGACCTCATCGCCAATGAAGGGGTCATCATCACCATTACGCATGCCGGACTGATCAAGCGCACCAACGTCTCCAGCTACCGCAGCCAGCGCCGTGGCGGCCGGGGCGTCATCGGCATGGCCACCCGCGAAGGCGAAGGCGAGCAGGACCGCGACTTCATCGAGCACCTCTTCACCGCCTCGACCCACGACTACCTGATGTTCTTCACGAACATCGGCCGCGTCTACATCGAGCGCGTCCATGAAATCCCCGACATGGGCCGGGCTTCCAAGGGCCGCAGCATCGCGAACCTGCTCGAACTGAGATCCCACGAAAAGATCGCCGCCCTCATCCGCATCGAGGCGAAGTACGGCCCCAACAAGGAAGATCAAACCTGGGCCCAAAGGAATGAACTGTTCTTTGCCACCCGGCAAGGCACAGTGAAGAAGACTAAACTCTCCGACTTCTCCAACATCCGCAAAGGCGGCATCATCGCTATCGGTATCGATCAGAATGACACGCTTATCGACGTGAAGCTCACCCGCGGCGCTATCATCGAGAACGACGAAATTCAAGACCCCGGTGATGATGTGGTTCTGATTACACGCGAAGGTATGAGCATCCGCTTCAGTGAATCCGACGTGCGCTCAATGGGTCGTGCTGCCGCCGGGGTGAAGGGGATTACACTGGAGCCAACCGATGGAGTTGTCGCCCTGGCTGTGGTCGTTTCGGGCGCGACGCTCTTGGTCGCAGGGGAAAATGGCATCGGGAAGCGCACTTCGTTCGACGAATATCTTGTTCAATCCGAAAGCGGGGTTCGCAAGCAGTCGCGCGGAGGCAAGGGGCGAATCACCATGAAGGTTGGCGACAAGACTGGCGTCGTCGTCGGCGCCCTGACGGTGCGCGAGACGGACGAGATCATGATGATCACCACCGGTGGCCAGATGGTCCGCACCGCCGTCGCCCCCATCTCGGTGATAGGCCGCAACACCCAGGGCGTGAAATTAGTGAACCTCGCCGAGAACGATAAGCTGCAGGCCATCGCTCCGGTCGTCGGCGAAGCGGCCGAAGACGCCGCCGGCAATGGCGGCCCCGCTGCCGCGCCTCCGGCCTGAGCAGAAGCCCACGGGGCGTTGAATCAGGCAAGCTAATGCGGGTGCATTTACTCTCACTCTTGCTCTTACTCTGACTCCAAATCTCTCCAAGAGTTTAGAGAGTAAGAGTAAGAGTAAGAGTAAAAGTACGAGGAAGAACGTCCCCGCTGGGGGCAATCACTTCATGCGGCTACAACTGCGACCGGAAGGGAGACATGAGCAATTCCTGGAAGCGCTTCCAGCAGCCGCGCTTTTTCCATTGCGCGTAGGACACTTCCTTGCTCTGGGCTTTGTCGTTTTCGAAGACGCGCGCCTGCTCGCGGGCGAAGGCCGCCGAGAACACGTTCAAGTTCGCCTCGTCGTTCAAGCGGAACGAGCGGTTTCCAAAGTTCGCAGAGCCGACCGACACGAAGACGTCGTCGATGATCATCATTTTGGCGTGGTACATGGTGGGCTGGTATTCGTAGATTTTCACCCCGGCCTTGAGCAAGGGACCCCACTTGCCTCGGGAGGCGTGCTTCACAATGGCCGCATCGGTCCTCGCTCCAGGCACGATGATCTCGACTTTCACGCCGCGCTCGCGCGCTTCGACGAATTCCTGCGTCGTGAGGTCGTCCGGCACGTAGTAGGAGGCGCTCAAGCGGATGCTCTTGCGCGCCGCGGCGATGCAGAGCAGATACATCAGCCGCACGTCCTCAGTCCCTTCGCGTGGCGAACTCTTGAAGACCTGCGCGAAGTCGTCCCCGGCGGGATGGAGTTCAGGGAAATAGTCGTCGCCGTCGAGCACGCGGGCGTTGGTTTTGGTCCAATTGTCCATGAAGGCGGCTTGCAACTGGGCGACGGCCGGTCCGTCGAGCCGAAACATCGCGTCACGCCAGTGCTCGGGCGAATCCGCGT
>CAZZAQ010000656.1:0-3430 GCA_964652165.1 uncultured Bifidobacterium sp. | reverse complement strand
TTCGGAGCAGAGCGTCGAGAGATAACTCTTGCGCTTCGTTTCGTCCGGCACCATTCCCTCGGCGAGCATTTCGGAATACATCTTGAACGTCGTGAGCGGTGTGCGCAGTTCGTGCGTGACGGCGGAGACGAACGCCGCGCGTCGTTCGCTCAACGACACCGTGCCGTGCAGCAGCACCGCCACCGCCAGCGCCGCCAGCAGCGCGCCGAGCCACGCCACGGCGAGCGCCGTCCGCACCGCCGACCACGCGGGCAACGGCGTTCCCGATGCCGGCCCGATCACGAGTTGCGCAGGGATGGCAGCGAGCAGCCGGGCCTGCGGATCTGTATTGGCCGCCAGCACTGGCCGAACTTCGGCAGCCGGGAACAAATCCTTCACGCTGGCGACGAGCGACTGCCGGAGGTTCGTCCAGTTCAGCCAGACGCCTTGCACGACGAAACGATCCGCAAAGTTCACGCGCCGCGCGAGCACCAGTTCCGAGCCGATCCAGAGCGGTTTGAAAACCCCTTCACCGACTAGATCCGTGACCGCAGGCGTGGCAGGCGGACGCATCGGAAGGCTGGCGCCTTCCACGCCGTTGGTGCGATGCGGCGAATTGTTGCCGGTCGAACTGCTGGCCACGCTGGGGCGCGAACCGCCGGCCTGAGATCGGCTCGGAATCTTGTTCTGGTAATAGATGTTGGTCGCCACCTGCAATTGCGCCGCCTGATTGAAGGAGGACCGCGCCTGCAACTCGGCGTCGTTGCGCAACTCCTGCCACTGGGCCGAATTGCGCATTTGCTGGCCGCGAAAGGCTTGCTGAGGAGCTTGCACGTCGGCCTGCGCGATCCACTGACCCGGCACAGTGATCGGCCCGACGGTGTTCGTGCGGAACACGGCGCACCCGTTGATGAGCACGTCGCGATTGAGCATCGAGGCGCCGACCGGGCCGGGGGGCATGGCGAAGCCCGCCGGCGGAGCCGGGCACTGCGCGTTCAACAGCGACTGATACTCGTTCAGTTGAGCGGCAGCGGTCTGGATGCGTTCGGTCGTGGCGCCGTTCATCAACGCAGGCAACCGCTCTGGGCCCAGCGGCACCTGCGGCGACGTGAGTTGTCCATCCAGGCTGAGCTGGAAGTGGAGAAGAACGTTGCTCGACGAGTAGGCGAGCAACGGCGACGGTGTGAGCACCTCGCCCGGCTTGATCGGGGCGTAGCCCTTCGTGAGCGCCGGTTCGCTCCGGGAAAATGATTCCCACGCCGAGAACGGCCGCGCGCTTTCCTCGACCATGATCGACGTCAGCAGTGAATCCATCCGCCAGAGTGCAAGCCGGACTTTCTCTTCCGTCTCCGCCTGCTGCGCCGCGAGCAACTGCGCGCGGTCGAGCCGCAGCGTCGTAACGCTCACCCCAGCCATCGCGGCCAGCAACACCACGAGGCACGCGGCGAAGACCAGGCGGATGTGAAGAGGGCGGGTCATAGCGGATAAGTTCAAAGCTCAAAGCTCAAAGATTCAAAAAAGCTCAAAGGCGAAAGTTCCAAATCGGAGCTCACGCTGTCGCGTTGCGAGCAGCCGTCCCGCCGGCATTTGAGCTTGGATCGTGGAGCTTCCCTTGAGCTTTGAACTTTGAGCTTTGAGCTTCTCGGCGTCGTGTTCATGTCAATTCGCCCTCTACTCGTACTTCGCCGCTATCATGTACCCCTTCCCTCGCACGGTGAGCAGGACTCGCGGATTCTCCGCATCGTCGCGCAGTTTCTCCCGCAGGTTGGCCACGTGCATGTCGATGGTGCGGGTGGCCATGCGCCTGGGGTCGAGCCGCCAGACGCGAAGCAGGATTTCGTCGCGCGAGACGGCGCGCCCGGGGTTCGTGGCGAGGTAGCGGAGCAACTCGACCTCGCGTTCGGAAAGCTCGGCGCGCTTGCCGTTCTCGAATCGGACTTCGCAACGCGACAGGTCGGCGACGCCGTGAGGCATCTCAATCTTGTTCACCTTGCTCGGCCGCTCGGGCGATCGGCGCAGCACGGCTTCGACGCGAGCGAGCAATTCGCGCACGCTGAAGGGCTTGACCACGTAGTCGTCCGCGCCGAGCCGCAGGCCCTGCACGCGGTCGGCCTCTTCGCCGCGCGCGGTGAGGATGATGACCGGCAGCGTGGGCCGCGCCGCGCGGACGGCCTTGAGGATCTCGAAGCCGCTTGGGCCGGGCAGGATGAGGTCGAGCATCAGCAGGTCGATGGTTGCCCGAAGGCCTTGCGTCATGCCCTCGTTGCCGTTGGCCGCCTGCAAGACTTCGTAGCCGGCGAAGGTCAGCGCGTCGGCGATGCCCTGCCGGATGGCGGAATCGTCTTCGACTACAAGTACGCGTCGGGTGTCCATGCGTCAGTGGGTTGGCAGCGTAGCAGGGATTGCAGGGGATGCCACGGCGGATTTTGCCTCGCATAGCGAGGCCGCGAAGGTAGCCGTGGGCTTCAGCCCACGGAACAAGGACACAAGAAGATGCGCGTCGCGAAGCGACGCTTGAACCTTGGTCATGCCGCCAGCGTCAGGCGTCGCTCCGCGACGCGGGCCGTTACCCTCCCCCATCCGTGGGCTGAAGCCCACGGCTACCATCGTGTCATCGCTCCGCGATTTTGTTGAAAGTGACATGCGGAGCTCACTCAAACCTGTAGTTCCTCTTCATCGCCTGCTCCCGCACCGTCGTGACCACCACGCTGTCGAGCGTGTTGGTCGTGCTCTGTTTCTTCGATTGCTCGGCGACGTATTTCGTGCGGTCGGAGTTCAGGCGGTTGATCTCCTGCTGGATTTTTTCGCGTTCCTTCGTTTTGGTCTCGACGTAATCCTTGCGCTCGACCTCGGTCATCTTTTGCATCTCGATGGGAAGCTCTTCCTTTTTCAGCACGGAGAGATTGAAGTTGGTGCCCTTGCACGCGTCCACGAGGTCCCACGAGCTGTTGCAATAGTAGGCGGAGGACTTGGACAGGGCGCGCTGGACGGAGCTGCCTTGCGGGGCGAGCGCGGCGGAGTTGGCGTCTTGTGCGCTCTGCCGGACGAGGTTCGCCTGTCCGGCGTGGCCGAAGGCGATGTAAGTCTTGTTCAACTCGACGCCGAGCCGGGCGATTTCCTTGTCCTGCGGGGCCTCGAAGTGGACGACCGCGCGGTTGTGATCGATGAACATGTATTTGCCTTCGGCCAGCAGCGCGCCGTCCTGCCACTTGGTCTGCACGCCCGTTGTCTGGTCCCCGCAGTGGATTGTGTTGACGAGGATGCCCTTTTCGATGGCTGCTTTGCAGGACGCCGCGTAGCTGACCGGCCCCTGGGTGAACGGCTCGTTGCCGGCGATGAAAATGGCCTTGAAGGCGTCCGGCGATTTGCTCCACGCGAGTTGCTCGACCGCGTCCTTGATGACCCAGCCGCAATACTCATCTCCGCCGCTGGTTTTGAGGGCGAAGAGTTC
>CAZZAQ010000655.1:3163-3431 GCA_964652165.1 uncultured Bifidobacterium sp. | reverse complement strand
GTAGACCCGGTTGCCGTCCGGCGCCAGCAGCGATGTCCGCGCTCCGGCGGCCGTTTTCGGATGCGCCCCCAGGCGCTCCAGCCCGCATTCAGGGGCTTGACAAATCGTGCGTTTCTGGTATTTCTGTTTAGACAGAAATAACGGACATTATGAACAAACTCACGACGGTCCAACAAAAGTTCATCCTCCACTGGGGCGAGATGGGCGCCCGGTGGGGGATCAACCGCACGGTCGCGCAGCTTCACGCTCTGCTCTACCGCGCGCCCCG
>CAZZAQ010000655.1:0-3153 GCA_964652165.1 uncultured Bifidobacterium sp. | reverse complement strand
CCGCTCCACGCCGACGACATCTGCGAGGCCCTCGGCGTGGCCCGCTCCAACGTCAGCACCAGCCTGCGCGAGTTGCAGAATTGGAAGCTGATTAAGATCACCCACGTCCTGGGCGACCGGCGGGACCATTTCGAGGGCGTCACGGCCGACGTGTGGGAGATGTTCCGGATCGTGCTGGACGAGCGGAAGAAGCGGGAGATCGATCCGACCGTCAAGTTGCTGGACGCGTGCGTTGAGCAGGCGGAGCAGGGGGGCAAGGCGGAGGAGGTGACCCGCGAACGCCTGGCGGCCATGCGCGAGTTCTTCGCGACGATGAGCGCCTGGTACGACAAGGTGGAACAACTCCCCACCAGCGGCATTCTCAGGTTTGTCAGGGCAGGCGAGCAATTGCGCAAGCTGTTTGGGAGCGGGCGTAATTGAACTGTATCTTTGCCGAAAGGGACCACGAATGGACACAAATGAACACGAATGGGGCAGACACGGATTTCACGGATTAACACGGATTGATTCCGTGAATATCCGTGAAATCCGTGTCCTCGATTCGGCCGGCCTGATTCGTGTTTATTCGTGTCCATTCGTGGTTGAAACGAATCGTTGCGGCTGAGCGGCTCTCTTTTTTTTGCGCGAATGTTTCTGTGAGTACTGAAATAACCAAAGTAACGGACGAAACAGGCGGAGGCTGGGTGCTTTACGATGCCGAGTGCCGGTTCTGCGTTGCGCTGGCGCGGCGATGGGAGCGCGCTCTGGCCCGGCGGAAGTTCCGGCTGGCGCCATTGCAAACGGAGGGGACGAGAGCGGGGCTGGGAGGCGGCGAGGAACTGCTCCGCGAGATGCGCGTGGTGACCGGGCAGGGCCGGGTGTTTGGCGGCGCCGCTGCCGTCGTTGAACTGGCGAGACATTTTTGGTGGGCTGGCTGGCTGGGGCTTGTCGTGGAATTCCCGGCGGGGAAACGGGCGTTGGATGCGGCTTACCGCTGGATGGCAGCTCGGCGACAATGCCTGGGCGGGGCTTGCGCGGTGAAAACCTCTGGCGGAAGTCAGCAAGCGACGATGGGGCATCGCTGCGTGGGGATTCTTGTGGAATGGAGTGAATGGATTGGTCTGCGGGGCTGCGGGCGAGTCGCCCGCAGGACCGGGGCAGGCGAGGTCGCCTGCCCCACTAGGACTGGCGCTGGCGAGGTCGACGGCCCCGCTGCCGGGAAGCCGAGTCGCTGGAGGGCCGCTTGGCCGCTTGTCCTCCTTCCTGCGCTGGCGATGTTCGCGACGTGGAGCGCGCCGGCGTGGCTGCTCATGTGGAGTGTAGCCTTCGCGCTGTTTGCGGGCTTGAAGTGGCTGATGTGGCGCGATGCGAATCAGACGGCCGCCGGCGTTGGCGTCGGCAAAACCTTGGGATTTCTCATGCTATGTCCGGGGATGGACGCACGCCGGTTTGTGGCGCCGGCGATGCGCGAAGCCCCGCCTGACTTGCGCGAATGGTTTGCTGCGGCGTTCAAGACAGCCCTTGGTGCCGCGCTGGTGTGGGGCACGGCGAGAGTCGCACTGGGCGTCTCGTCGCTCGCCGCAGGCTGGGTGGGCATGATCGGCGTGGCGTTGTTCCTCCACTTTGGATTGTTCCACCTCGTGTCGCTGGCGTGGCGCACGGCCGGCGTGGATGCGCCGCCGATCATGCGCGCCCCGTTGCGAGCGACGTCGCTGTCGGACTTCTGGGGCCGGAGATGGAATCTGGGTTTCAGCGTGCCGGCGCGGCGATTTTTGCTGAAGCCCATTGCCGCGCGGCTCGGCCAGGGCGCCGGGATGCTGATTGTGTTCCTGGTGTCGGGGCTGTTGCACGAGTTGGTCTTGTCGCTTCCGGCGCGCGCGGGCTACGGGCTGCCAACGGCCTATTTTTTGGCCCAAGGCGCGGCGATCCTGTTCGAGCGAAGCGCGCCCGGCCGGCGGCTTGGGCTGGGCGGCGGTTGGCGCGGCAGAGTCTTCACGCTCCTGTTCGCGGCGGGCCCGGCGTTCTGGCTGTTCAACCCGACTTTCGTCCATCGAGTCATCCTGCCGTTCCTTCAAGCGATCGGCGCAACCTGAAAGGTCCCGTGAAACTTCCTCTCCTGCTGCAAATCGCCGGCCTGCTCCATCTCGGACTGCTATGCGCGGGCGCGCTCATGCCGCGCACGGTGAAACTACGCGAACACCTGGAAACCCTGCCCCCGTTCATCCGCCGGCTGTTTTTCGTTTACTTCGCTTTCATCGCGCTCCTGCTGGCCAGCTTCGGGCTCATCACGTTCTTCTTTGCCGACGCGCTGGCGGCGGGCACGCCGTTGGCCAGGGCGCTCTGTCTGTTCCTGCTCGTGTTCTGGACGGCGCGCCTCGGTGTGGCCGCGTTCGTGTTCGATGTGGGCCCGTACCTGACGAACCGGTTTTACCGGGTTGGCTATCACGCGACCAACGTGGCGTTCGTTTACCTCGTGGCGGTCTACGGAGTGGCGGTCTGGAAGGGAGGCGCGTTATGAAAATCGCCATCACGGGTGGCACGGGTTTTGTCGGGCGGACGCTGGCGCGCCTGCTCGTGAGCGAAGGGCACGAAGTCGTCCTGATCTCGCGCGGCGTCGACCAGCGCGACCTTACCGCGCGCGACTTGCCGCGGGCCAGTTTCCACGCCATCGGCCTTGATGATCCGGCGGCGCTGGCGCATGCGTTCGCGGGCTGCGACGCGGTGGCGCATTGCGCGGGCATCAATCGGGAGATCGGCGGGCAGACCTACCGGCGCGTGCACGACGAAGGCACACGCCACGTCGTGCAAGCCGCACGCCAGGCCGGCACGAAGCGGATTGCCCTGCTGAGCTTCCTGCGTGCGCGTCCGCAATGCGGCTCGGGCTACCACGAATCGAAATGGGCCGCCGAGGAGATCGTGCGCCACAGCGGACTGGACTACACGGTCTTCAAGGCCGGCGTCATTTACGGCCGCGGCGATCACATGCTCGACCACCTGAGCCACGCCTTTCACACGTTTCCCGTCTTCGGGTTAGTGGGGTTCCGCGATCAGCTTGTGCGGCCGACGGCGGTGGAAGACATCGTGAAATTGCT
The DNA here is from genome assembly GCA_964652165.1 of uncultured Bifidobacterium sp. GTDB lineage: Bacteria > Verrucomicrobiota > Verrucomicrobiia > Limisphaerales > JADJPG01 > DASTLJ01. The sequence goes on along the minus strand of CAZZAQ010000655.1, from coordinate 82 downwards.
GAAAGCCTCGCTGGTGGACGGCGCGCTGACGGGGCAAACGGTGGCGGTGACCGGCCCGGAGGAATTGACGTTGGGCGAGGCG
>CAZZAQ010000654.1:0-3431 GCA_964652165.1 uncultured Bifidobacterium sp. | reverse complement strand
CTCCGCGCCGACATCAACCTCAAAGTCGAAGAAGCCGCCAGTGCCGACCGGTTCTTCGTCGGACACCTCGTCATGCCCGCCCTGGGTGTCGAGGCCAAGAGCGGCCAATACCCCAAAGTCAAAATCGCCGAAGCCGAATTGCTCTCCGCCGGCACCACCGTCCGTGAGCGCACCGGCTCCTATGGCGAAGCCTCCCGCCAGTGGACCAATGACACCTATGACTGCGTCGACCGCGGCCTGGAGGAGCCGGTCGATGACACCGACCAGAAGGACCTGGCCCGGTTCTTCAACGTCGAGGCCAGCGCCGCCCGCTGGTGCCTGCGCAACCTGCGCCTGGATCACGAAACCCGCGTCCAGGCCGCCACCATCAACACCACCAACTACGGCGCCGCCACCAACAGTTCGGTCGCCTACACCGAAGCCAACCTGGCCACCATCGACTTCCCCAGCGATGCCCTCAAGGCCATCGACCGCATCGAGGACAAGGGCCATATGCCCAACACCATCCTCATTCCCAAGGCCGTTTTCACCCGCCTTTCCCTCTCCACCAAGCTCCAGAACTGGATTCGCGGCACCCTGCGCGGCAGCGTCGAGGTGCCCGTCAATGCCCAGACGATTGCCCAATCCTTCGCCGACCACGGCATCACCCAGGTGCTCATCGCCCGGGCCCGTTACAACACCGCCAAGAAGGGCCAGGCCTACACCGCCGCCCAGGTCTGGCCCAACACCCACATCTGGATTGGCTACGTCAACCCCTCCGCCCGCACGCCCCAGGACGGCGGCAGCGGCTTCACATTCGTCTGGAACGCCGAGGGGGGCCTGTGGGTGGCCGAAACCTACCGCAACGAACAACGCCGTTCCAACCTCGTGCGCGTCCGCCAGCACACCGCCGAAAAAGTCACCGACGGCACCGCCGGCACCCTGATCGCCACCCAATACGCCTAGGTTCAATCCTATTAGTCCGATCGGTCGGATCGGTCGGGTCGGTCCTATCCGCCGCCAATCGCCAATCGTAAATTACCATGCCCCCTCCCACCATCATCCAAGGCCCCGCCTGCGTTTCGTGGAACGGCTATGACTTCTACACCCAGGGCCACGTGATGATTCACTACCGCTACGAAACCTGGAACCCCAATACCGCCGCCTACGGGAAGCTCGGCGAAAGGTTCAAATCCAAGGTGGCCGAAGTCAGCTTCACTCCCGCGGGCATGTATACCGCCGCCAGTGCGGTGAAGTATTGGCCCAACAGCCAGGCCGACATCGGCAAGAGCATCTTTGGCGCCTCCCTCACGCCAGTGGTCATCGCGCCGCTTACCGGCAACAAAGTCACCTTCGTTCGCGGCGGAGTCAGCAAATGGCCCGCGCTCAAGCTCAGCGCACTGGCGACGGTGTGGCAGGAGATGACTTTCCTTTGCCTGGGCGACCCCGCGCTCGACCCGACTAATGCCGCTTACGTTCAGAGCATCGCCGCGACAGCCTTCCCTGCCACATTCGATGAGACCAAAGTGATCAGCCCCCGCTACACGGCCAGCTTTACCGGCGCGGATGGCGTGGCCCAAAGCGGCGTCGAACCCGATGACGAAGGCTTCATGGTCGAGCCTGTTTTCGAGACCAAGGCGATGTCACTGGCGAACTTCGGCATGGTCGATTCCATCATCACTGGCATCGGCTGGCGTGCCCGCTTCAAGCCGCTCTCCCTGACCGAAGCCCAGATTACGGCCGCCCTCGGCCTCCAGAGCGCCACGGCTGTCCAGCCGGGCGATGCGATTGGCCGCTCCACCGATCTGGTCATCACCGGCACCGGTCTCTCCTGGACCGGCAAACGCGCCGGCTTGACCGATGCCGCGCTCCTCTACGGCCCCGGCGAATGGCGTCAGGGCGAAGTGGCCTTCGTCGGCAAGAGCCTCTTTAGCGCCGGGGTCGTGCAACCGCTTTGGGTGTTCGCGTGAAACTCCTCGGTCCGATCCGTCCTATCCGTCCGATCTGCCCCATCGCAAATGAATGAAAATCGAAATCACAGGCCGCCTCGCCGGCGGCGCCAACTCCGGGCCGATGCTCCTTTGCACGTCCACCCCGGCCGCCGATACCGATCCCACCGGCCCGCTGGAAGGCTGGAGTTATTCGGCCCCACGCCTCGTTCAAAGTTCCCAACCCGTCCGCGCCGAATACCAGACCTACTTCAACCGCGGCGGCAAATCCTCCCGGTTGAGTTTCTCAGCCTTCCGGAAATTCGCCTCGCGCCGCGCCGCCGAAGACTTCTGCATCCGGCACGAACAATCGATCCCCCAAGGCGGGACCGTGAAGATTACGACGGACGGGGACGCCGGCGCCCAGCTCATCACCCTGGCCAACGCCGAAGTCGCCGAACCGCAGTTCACGAACCTGGGCCGGCTCGTGATTGTGAGTTACCAGATCATCGGAGGCAGGCCGGCGTGAAGACAATTCAAAATTCAAAATTCAAAATGAGTCTCCAGGCTCGTGTGGCGCTGGCCCGGCATTTTTCATTTTTAATTTTGAATTCCAGGGATTTCCTCTCCGCTTTCTCCGCGCCCTCCTGTTGAAAAGACATGAGCTCGTTCCAACGCAACCGCATCCGTCTGGCCGCCGATGGCGCCAGGCCTTTCGCCGATCTGCTCGACCAGATCACCGGCGCCACGCCCGTCTTCCCCCACGGCCGGAACATCAACGTCGAAGTCGCCGTCTTCAATAACGCCGCTCTCGATGCCCTGTCCAACGTCACCAGCCTCACCCTCGACATCAAGGACCTGACGGCCGGCGGCGTCATCGAGCCGACGGCCGCCTCGCTCCTCACCAAAACCGTATCGCCCGCCAGCTTCAACCTTCAGCTCAAGCAGGACAACTGGGACAACGACGTGGAAGTGAATGGCTCCAGCTATCACGCCGCCTTTGCCCTCACCAGCGCCGAGACCGGCGGTCTCTCGATGAGCGGGCAGTCCAACAACGTGAAAAGCTTCGGCCTGGTCCTCAGCGCCACAACCAGCATCGGCATCGTCGTGCTGCTCTCGGGCGTCATTCAATTCCGGTATGACGGCGCAGGAGCCACCAGCGGCTCGCCTCCGCTCGCCGCCTACACCTTCACCGACCAGCAGCTCCTGGCCATGCTCGCCGCCAAACTCAACGCCGGGGAGAACGACAACGGGGTCGCTTTCACCTTACGCGGCGCCGCCGGCAAAGGCCTCCTCCTCTGGGTCGATGACTCCACCGGCGCGCCCGTCCTGAAACAAACCGTCCTGCCATGAAAACAAACCCCGATTTTGAACAGAAGGCCGCAAAGTTAGCAAAGAGATGCCCGATCCAATTTCTTTGCGCCCTTTGCGCCCTTCTGTTCATTCCCCGCCTCTCCCCCGCCGCCGACCAAACCGTCCTGCCATGAAAACAAACCCCGATTTTGAACAGAAGGCCGCAAAGTT
>CAZZAQ010000653.1:2856-3433 GCA_964652165.1 uncultured Bifidobacterium sp. | reverse complement strand
GGCTCACCGGCCAGAAACGCTCGCCGCGTCCGCCGGCCATGATGATGACGAATCGATCTTTGTTGTCCGTGGCTTTCATGTCAATCTGTGAACTTGCATTTGCTGAACCGAAATCCGCTCAGACACTTTGTTGGCGACGATTGCGGGCGCAGTGGGGCAGCCGACTCGGCTGCGCCAGTCCGGCGAGCGACTCGCTCGCCGTTTGCCGGGCGAGCCGCCCGGCGGACTCAAGCGGGCGGGTCGCCCGCTCCACTACGCGGTGTGCCGCCGACTCTCATCGGGCCTTGACGGCATCCACGAGGGTTTTCACGAACGCTGTTACTCGCGGGACAAGTTCGGGGCTCTTCCCGTGCGCCGCAATCTGGTTCACCACCGCGCTGCCGACCACGACGGCTTCGGCGTTTGCCGCGACCAGGCGCGCCTGTTCGGGGTTCGAGATGCCGAATCCGACCGCGATGGGCAGCGTGGTGTGCTTGTGGATCTTCGCGGTCATCAGGCCGATGGTTTCGGAGACTTTGGCCTGCATACCGGTGACCCCTTCACGCGACACGTAATAGACGAAGCCGCTGGCGCGTTT
>CAZZAQ010000653.1:2372-2846 GCA_964652165.1 uncultured Bifidobacterium sp. | reverse complement strand
GCGATCGTCGGGAGTCGTTGGCGCGACCAGGTAAATGACGCTCAAGCCGGCCTCGCGCATGAGAGCCTCATAGCTCCCGGATTCCTCCGGCGGCAGATCGAGGACCAGCAAGCCGTCGACTCCCGCCCGCGCCGCGTCCGCAATAAACTTCGCCAGGCCGTGGTGGTGGACCAGGTTGTAGTAGATGTAAAGGACGACCGGGATGCCGGAAGTCTTGCGAATGGCTGCTACGGCTTCGAGCACCCGGGGCGGCGTGGTGCCGGACTCCAGCCCGCGTTGGGCTGCGAGCTGGTTCACGAGGCCGTCGGCCAGCGGGTCGCTGAATGGCACGCCCAGTTCCAGCACGTCGACGCCGGCTCCATCGAAGGCCAGCGCCAACTCGCGGGTCGCCTCGAGGTTCGGATCCCCCGCCCCGATGTAAACGACGAAGCCCTTTTGCTGCTTTTCCCGGAGCCGCGCGAAGCGTTCCGCGAT
>CAZZAQ010000653.1:0-2362 GCA_964652165.1 uncultured Bifidobacterium sp. | reverse complement strand
CAAGTCGAGTTTGCGGAGTCGAGTTTGCGGAGCGTGTTTGCTGCCGGTTTGCGGAGACTTGGGTGAACTATCACACTTTGCAAAGTGTGATATTGAGCGCCTCGCCGCGAGTTTGTGGGTTTGCGCAGTCATCGACCCGCCGCTAGAGTCCGTCCTCAATCAACACCGCACATGATCATCGGCGTTCCCAGAGAAATCAAAGAGCAGGAATACCGCGTGGCGCTGCTGCCCAGCGCGGCGTATCAACTCGTCCAACGCGGCCACCAGGTGCTCGTCGAGCGCGGTGCCGGCGCCGGCGCCGGCTACCCCGATGCCGAATACGAGAAGGCCGGCGCCAGCGTGATGACCGGGCACGCCCCGCTCTTCCAGAAGGCCGACTTGATCGTGAAGGTCAAAGAGCCCCAGCCGGCCGAATTCGCGCTCTTGCGGCCCGGCCAGATGCTTTTCACCTATCTCCATCTGGCCGCCAGCCGCGCGCTGACCGAGGGGTTGATGAAGTCCGGCGCGACGGCCCTGGCGTACGAAACCATCGAGGTGAACCGCCATCTGCCGTTGCTCGAGCCGATGAGCGAGATCGCCGGGCGCATGAGCGTGCTGGTGGGAGGTTACTTCCTGGCCAAGCATTTCGGCGGGAGTGGCACGCTGCTCGGCGGCGTGCCGGGGGTCTTGCCAGGGCGCGTCGTCGTGCTGGGCGGCGGGGTGGCGGGCATCAACGCCGCGCGCATGGCCACGGGCCTGGGAGCGGACACCACGATCCTCGAAGTGGATTTGGAGCGCATGCGCTTTCTGGACATCACACTTCACACCGCCCACACCTTGTACTCGAACGAGGCGCACCTGATGGATCTTCTTCCGAACGTCGACTTGCTCATCGGCGCGGTGCTTCTGCCGGGCGCCAAGGCCCCGAAGCTCATCCGACGCGAGATGCTGCGCCAGATGCGGCCCGGCAGTGTGGTGGTGGACATCGCCATCGACCAGGGGGGCTGCGCCGAGACGTCAAGGCCAACGACTCATCACGATCCCGTGTTCGTCGAGGAAGGAGTGACCCATTACTGCGTGGCGAACATGCCGGCGGCTTACTCGCGGACCGCGACTCAGGCGTTGACGAACGTGACCTATCGCTACATCGAACTGCTGGCCGATTACGGCTTGAAGGAAGCTTGCGAACGCCTGCCGGCGTTGCGGGGCGGGATCAACGTCCAGGACGGCAAAGTCACTTGCAAAGCCGTGGCCGACGCGCACGGCATGGCTTTTGTCGCACCCACGCTCAGCGCCTGACGTGGATATTTCAGACCCGAAGTAGCCGCCAACGTGAGGAGGCGGATGTGCCAACCGGGGGAACGAATCCGCCTCCTCACGTCGGCGGCTACAGGCTGTGACTGTTTCAAGGCAGGTATGAAATTGCCGGGCCAATGGAGCCGCGTCCAGCCAGAGAAGTCTGCACGCTTGCACCTCAACACCCCATTACTCCATCACCCCAACACTCCAATACTCCAACTCTCCATCACTCCATTCCCTCTCCTCATCCCCACACGCACTGCCGGCCCTTCAACGCGATCCGCCCCTCGGCCAGCGCGCCAACGACTCGCGGATAGAGCCGCCGTTCCTCCTCCTGAATCCGCTCGTGCAACGTCGCCGCGGTGTCGCCCGCCAGCACCGGCACCGTCTCTTGCGCCAGGATTGGCCCGCTGTCGACTCCCTGGTCGACAAAATGCACCGTGCAGCCCGTGACCTTCACGCCGTAGTCGAGCGCCTGCTGCCAGGCTTCCAATCCGGGGAACGCCGGGAGCAGCGAAGGGTGGATGTTGATGACGCGATTGGCGAACGCGCGAAGGAACTCGCCTTTCAGAATTCTCATGAACCCGGCCAGCACGATCAAATCGGCCTGCGCCACGACAAGCCGTTTCACGTAAGCCTGCTCCGCTTCGTCGTCGAGTTTTGTCCTGAACCGGCCCGGCGCGATAAACTCCGCCTTCAGACCCAACTGGCGGGCCCGCTCCAGGATGCCTGCGTCGCGCACGTCGCTGAGCACGACGGCAATCTCCGCCATCACCTTTCCGGCGCGGATGGCTTCCGCAATGGCCACCATGTTCGAGCCTTTGCCCGAACCGAGGATGCCGAGTCGAAATGGCACGGTGCGATTCACCTCTCCTTCTTAGTCGCGCCCTTAGGCGGCGCTCAAGTACAAAGCCTAAAGCGCGCTTTAGTCGTCAGCTTCTTCATCGTGACGGCGCCGCTCCTCGAGCGCCGCCTTGTCCTGCTCCTCGAAGAAACGGAACGCTTTCCGGATAAGGAAGCCGGCGGCGGCGATGACCACCAGCGCCAGCACCGTGCCCTCGACGACGTCGCGCCGGCTGGCGGA
>CAZZAQ010000652.1:0-3441 GCA_964652165.1 uncultured Bifidobacterium sp. | reverse complement strand
CTCACCGGCTGGCCGTGGATTATTAGTCTCATCTTGAAAGCACACTAGAATAAGATGGCTCGCCTCGACGGCTCAACTTGCATAGCGTTTCAACCACTGGCCATGATTCAAAGCGCCGTTACGATTTCCCTCGTCCCGGAAGCGCGCGGAGGACCGTTTGTTTTTTGGGATGACCTTGCGGCGGGTTGCGCCAGAGCGAAGTCCCTCGGGTTTGATGCCGTGGAACTCTTTGCCCGCTCGGCGGACGAATCGAACGCGAAAACGCTCCGCCAGCTTCTCGAAGCGAATCAACTCAAACTGGCCGCGATGGGCACGGGCGCCGGATGGATCGTGCACCAGCTTCGCCTCACCGATTACGACGCCATGGTCCGCCGCCGCGCGCAGCAGTTCGTCGGCGCGATCATCGACTTCGCCGGCGGCTTCGGCGCGCCGGCCATCATCGGCTCGATGCAGGGCCGCTGGGAGGGCGCCGTCACCCGCGGCGACGCTTTCGGCTGGCTTCGTGAAGCCCTCGAACAGCTCGGTCCGCGCGCCCACGCTCTCGGCGTCCCTTTGCTCTTCGAACCGCTCAATCGCTACGAGACGAATCTCATCCGCACTGTCGATGAGGCGCTCGAACTCCTTCGCCCGCTCCGGACCAGGAATGTGAAGCTCCTTTGCGACCTGTTCCACATGAACGTCGAGGAGTCGTCCATCGCCGACGCCTTGCGCCGCGCCGGGCCGCTGGTGGGCCACATCCATTTCGCCGACAGCAATCGTCACGCAATCGGCTTCGGCCACACGGACGTTGCGCCTGTCCTCCGCGCGCTGGCCGACATTGGCTACACCGGCTACCTTTCCGCAGAGATTCTGCCGCTGCCCGATGGCGACACCGCCGCGGCGCAGACCATGGCAAGCTTCCGCAAACTCGTGATGAAAGGCTGAAAATGCTCAGGACTCAACTGCTCCACCCCGAGATCCTTCGCGTCTGCGCCCGCGCCGGGCATCACGCGAAGATTCTGATCGCCGACGGCAATTATCCCGCCTCTTCGAAGAAGGGACCGAACGCGGAACTGGTGCATCTGAACCTGGCGCCCGGAATCGTCACGGTCGGGCAAGTCCTGCGGGCGCTGCTGAGCGCACTGCCGGTGGACGCGGTCAACACGATGGGCATCCCCGCCGCCGACCCTTACGCGCAGAAAGGCGAACCATCCGTGTGGGAGGATTACCGGCAAGCCATGAAACAGGCCGGCCTCAAGCTGAAGCTGGAGCCAATTCTCAAATGGGACTTTTACAAGGCGGTCGAATCCTCGGACCATGTCCTCACCATCCAGACTGGCGACCAGGCGCTTTGGGCCAATGTCCTCCTGACTTTGGGCTGCCGGACGGACTGAACACTGACAACTGATTACTGAATACTGATTACTGAACACTGTCCCCCCAATGCAAACCCGCCTCCTCGGCCAGACCGGACTGCGGCTGCCGGTGCTCGGTTTCGGCGCCAGCTCGCTTGGACAGGAATTCCGCCCCGTCACGCTCAATGAGGCCATCCGGTCGGTCCACGTCGCGCTCGATTGCGGGCTGAACTTCATTGACACCTCGCCCTTCTACGGCCGCGGCATGAGCGAGGTGCTGTTGGGCGTCGCCTTGCGCGGGGTGCCTCGCGGCCGTTACACGCTCTGCACCAAACTCGGCCGCTACGACCTGGCGCACTTCGATTTCAGCGCCCGCCGCGTCGCCGAGAGTGTGGATGTGAGTCTGCACCGCCTCGGCGCCGATCATCTGGACATCGTGCTTTGTCACGACATCGAGTTCGTCGAGATGCAGCAAATCGTGGACGAGACCCTGCCCGCGCTGCGGAAAATTCAACAGGCCGGCAAAGTCCGCTTCATCGGCTTCAGCGGCTACCCGCAGAAGATTTTCAAATTTATCTGCGACCAGACGCCCGTGGACTGCGTGTTGAGCTACAATCAGTACACCCTCCAAAACACCCGCTTCGCCGACGAGACCGTCCCCTATCTCAAGAGCAAGGGCATCGGCGCGATGAATGCCGGCCCCTTCAGCGCCCGCCTGCTCACCAACGCGCCGTTGCCCAAGTGGCTCAAGGAACCTGAAGCGGTGAAAGCCGCCGCCCGCCGCGCCGCCGAACACTGCGCCAAACGCGGCGTGGACATCGCCAAGCTGGCGCTCCAATTCAGTCTGGCCCATCCCGACATCACCACCTCCATCGCCGGCAGCGCCAACCCGGAGAACATCCGCAAGTGGGCGCAGTGGGCCGCCGAGCCGCTCGACCAGGCGTTGCTCGCCGAGGTGCTGGAAATCTTCAAGCCCGTGAAAAACGTCGGCCATACTGAGGGGCTGGCGAAGAACAACTGACCGGTCGCCGACCGTTCTGGCCCGGCAGGCAGTCACTTTTTGCTTTCTTCGGATCGGACCGATCGGACCGATCGGACGGATTGCCACCCCGCGCGGCAGGCGGCCACTTTTTCCTTCATCGCCCTGCCCGCGTGCCGCAAGCTCGCCGCATGGAACCGCTGTCCGCCGATGAAATCCGCCGCGCCGTGCAGGCCGCGCTGACGGAGGACATCGGTCCGGGCGACGCGACGACGTTGGCGACGATTCCCGAAAGCCTGACGGCGAATGCCGCGATGATTGCGCGCGAGCCGCTCACGGTCGCGGGACTCGACTTCGCTGATGCGGCGTTTCGCGAGCTCGCGCCAGTTGTCCAGATCGAGCGCGCCGCGCGCGACGGACAGCGCGTCGAAGCTCGCGCGGTATTACTCCGTGTCAAAGGTCCCGCGCGCGCCGTGCTGACGGCCGAGCGTGTGGCACTGAACTTCGTCCAACGGCTCTCCGGCATCGCGACGCTCACGGCGAGGTTCGTCGAAGCGATCCAAGGCACGGGAGCGCAGATTCTCGACACGCGCAAGACCACGCCCGGCTGGCGGCGCTTCGAGAAATACGCCGTGACGTGCGGCGGCGGACGCAACCATCGCTTCGGCCTCTACGACCAGGTGCTGATCAAGGACAACCACCTTGCCGCGCTGCGTGATGAAAAGCCGAATGCCATCGCTGCGGCAGTCGCACGGGCGCGCGCCAAATGGCCGAAGCTCCAGGTCGAAGTCGAAGCTGACCGACTCGAGCAAGTCGTCCAGGCTGTCGAGGCCGGCGCCGACATCATCCTGCTCGACAATATGAGCGCCGAGCAGCTTCGCGCCGCCGTGAAACTCGTCGCCGGGCGCGCCCGCACCGAGGCCAGTGGCGGCGTCAACCTCCAGACTGTCCGCGCCATCGCGGAATCCGGGGTGGACTTCATCAGCGTCGGCGCCCTCACGCACTCGGCGCGCGCCGTGGACATTGCGCTCGACTTTGAGGGATGATGATCCCGCACTTCTGCGTCTTACGTTTCACGTTTTACGCGCCGCCGGTGTGGACGGGCGTAAAACGTAAAACGTAAAAGCG
>CAZZAQ010000651.1:0-3441 GCA_964652165.1 uncultured Bifidobacterium sp. | reverse complement strand
TCATCGAGAGTGGCATCGACATCCCGAACGCCAACACCATCATCATCGATCGCGCCGACCGCTTCGGCCTGAGCGACCTCTACCAGCTTCGCGGCCGCGTCGGCCGCTACAAGCACCAGGCCTACGCCTACCTGCTCATCCCCCGCCACGCGCGGATGCTGACCGACGCCCGCAAGCGCATCAGCGCCATCAAGCAGTATTCGACCCTCGGCAGCGGGTTCAAAGTGGCCATGCGCGATCTGGAAATCCGCGGCGCCGGCAACATGCTCGGCGCGCAACAGAGCGGCCACATCACCGCCGTCGGCTTCGAGCTGTATTGCCAGCTCCTCAAGCAAAGCGTCGCCGCGCTCAAGGGCGAGCCGGTCAAGCCGCGCGTCGAGGTGCAGATCCGCCTGGATTTTCTCGTGCTCGGGCCGCTTGATGAAGGCGCGGAAGCCCAAAGCTCAAAGCTCAAAGCTCAAAAGCCGGACGACGAACCCTTGAACGTCTCCGTCCCGCGTGAAGTCGCCAGTTACACGGGAGCAAAATCCGAAACCCGAAATCCGAAATCCGAAATCAAACGTGCCAGCGCCTCGCTTCCCCTGAGCTACGTCCCCGATGCCAAACAGCGCATCGAGCTGTATCGCAAGTTTGCCGAACTGACGGACGAAGAAGGCGTGACTCAGTTGAAGGCCGAGTTGCGCGACCGCTTCGGCCCGCTGCCTGCGGCGGTCGAATTGCTCCTTCAGGTCGCCGCTCTCAAGGTGCTCGCCGCCGAGCGCGGCATCGAGGCCATTGAGAGCAAAGACGAAAGGCTGATGCTCCTGCGCAATGGAGACTTCGTGATGGCCGGCGGAAAATTCCCGCGCCTCACGAAAAAGGAGCCGCGCGCCCGACTGAATGAGATTCGCCGGTCGCTATTGTCAATGCCCGTGCGCGCAGGACAGGCTTCCCGCCTGTCAAGGTAGCGCGGGCGTCTCGCCTGATAGCAGCGGAGATCTCTGGGCGTTCTCACCCCTCACCCCGGCCCTCCCCGTTGAGGGGAGAGGGAGTCGCGGCGTACGCGCTGCGAAATTCGACTGCCCGCGCCGCGTTTTGACACGGCTCTGACACGCACGCTTCCAACGCGGCAAGCGATGTTCGACCTGCCAGTGCAGTTCGTCGCGCCCCCTCTCCCCTCAAAGGGGAGAGGGCCGGGGTGAGGGGTGAGGCCGTGGCCCAACCGTGCCCTGCAACAGTGTGGGATGCATCCGTCCGTACGGGGCGCATGACAAAAATCTTCGGACAATGCGTTTTGCTGGCATTTTGCATCAGCAGTATCTAGCCAACGCATATACTTGTCCCTCGCCCCAATTCCGTGCACTCGGTCAAGGATCGCGCCTTCTTCGTTTCCTTCGTTTGCTTCTGTTGGATTCCGCCCCCGCCCCGCCGGTGTGGAACTATGCACAGAAGGAAACGAAGCTAACGAAGCATCGAAGCCGAAGCCGCTCCCGAAAACCGCACCACTGGCAGGTCTGAAGAATTCTGTCATGCACCCGTCCGTACGCTCCGGCCAACACCGGACTTGTTTCCGACGCCGGACTTGGCTATTGTTGCAGAAGTCGGCGGGTCCAGCCCGATCAAACATATGAGAGCACCCATCCATTTCCTCCGGGTATTGAGTTTCGTTGTCGCGGTCGCCGTTGCGCGCGCGCAGGAAACCTCGGTCAAAACGCCCGTCGAGCTGTTCGCCGGGGGCCTCCAGAAAATCGTCGCGGTGCTCGACGTGCCGGAGGGCGCGCCGCAGACGTTTTCGACGCGGCTGGAGTTGGTCAAGGCCGAAGGGCTGCCCAAGGAACTGCGCGGCCAGTCCGCGACGCTCGCGGTGCAGGCGCCCGATCGGCTCACGCTTTCCGCCGAGGTCAAAGGCAAGTCGTACTCCCTCGGGCGGGACGGGCAGGAGCTTTGGCTCTATGTGGCTGACAAGAAATGGGGCGTCGTGGGCAAGCCGGGCGAGCCGCGATTCCTCTCCGCGCCGGAGAAAAAGGACAACACCAAACTGGGCGCACTGAAGCTGCCGTTGCCGAGGGAACAACTCGCGCTGCTGCCGCTGCTGTTCAACGTCAGTGCGGGCGCAAGCGAGAAGGTCGGTGGTTCCCGGTGCCTCGACATTAAAACTTCGCCCAAACCGGAGGCCATAGACGCCATCAAGATTCCGTCCGGCACGATCAAGCTGTGGTTGCGCGAACAAGACCTGTTCCCGGCGCGCGTCGGTTACAGCGACGGCAAGGAGGTCGATGTCGAGGTGGCTCTGAACGATGCGAATTTCGGGCCGGCCTGGCCGGCGGCAAAGTGGAAGATCCCTTCCAAGGAAGGGGACAAGATTGAGACGACGGCCGTCGGGCATCTGACACGCTTCGCGGACATGGCCTTGAGCACGTTTGGCGAGAAGGCGCCGACGCTCGGCCCGGCGACAGGCGAGCGGCGTGTGGTGGCGAGGCTCGGCAAGGGCCGCCTCGAAACGCACGACGGCACGCGGGTGCTGGTCGTCAAGGGCACGCCCGAGGAAATGGGCGAGCAGCATGGCACGCTGCTCAAGAAATCGATCAAGGACGTGGTGGCCCGGATCCTCTACGGGGTGGGCGTGGGCAGCAGCTTCGAAAAGGGCCGCTGGTTCTTCGGCGAGATTGAGGAGGCGCAACGGCACATCAACCCGTTCATTGATTCGCGTTACCTGGCCGAAATGGACGCCATCGCCAAGGCCACCGGCCACGAGAAGGAGGAAATCCGGCTGGCGAACTTTTTCCCGGAATTGTTTCACTGCTCGGGATTCGCGCTGTTCGGCGACGCGACCGTCGGCGGGAAGATGTACCACGGTCGCGTTCTGGATTACCTCAAGGGCGTCGGCCTCGAACAGAATGCGGTCGTCATCGTCAGCCAGCCGGACAAGGGCCACGCGTGGGTGAACGTGAGCTACGCCGGCTTCGTCGGCAGCGTCACCGCGATGAACGAGAAGCACGTCTCGATCGGCGAGATGGGCGGCCGGGGCGAAGGCCATTGGGACGGCAAACCGATGGCGCAACTCATGCGCGAAGTGATGGAGAAGGCCGGCACGCTGGAGGAGGCCATCGAGATCATGCGCAAAGGCCCGCGCACTTGCGAGTATTACTACGTCATCGCCGATGCGAAGTCGAAATCAGCGGTCGGCATCGCGGCGACGCCGACCAAATTCGAGGTGGTGAAAGCCGGCGAGGCGCACCCGCAGTTGCAGCACCCGGTCAAGGACACGGTCTTGATGAGCGCGGGCGACCGCTACGAGGAACTCGTCCGTCGGGTGAAGGCCGGCTACGGCAAATTCGACGCGGACGGAGCGCGCGAGTTGATGACCCGGCCGGTCTGCCTGGGGTCCAATATCCACAGCGTGCTGTTCGATCCCGAGACACTCGACTTCTGGGTGGCCAACGCCAGCGAAGACCGCCAGCC
>CAZZAQ010000650.1:0-3444 GCA_964652165.1 uncultured Bifidobacterium sp. | reverse complement strand
TAGGGACGCGCTGCCGCGCGTCCAGGCCGACCGGCAGGTCGGCCCTACCAAGTTCGTGGAAAAGCAGGACAAGTCGGCGGTCGAGGAGTTGAAGCGGCTCAGCGTCGAGGCCACCAGCCCAAAGGTGCGTTTGCAGGCCCTTTGCACGCTCGACGGTCTGAGCCAGCTCACGCCCGAATTGCTCAAGTCGGCGTTCCGCGATCCGCACCCGGCCGTCCGCGAGCAGGCCGTGCGGCTGGCCGAGAAGTTTGCGGAAACGTTCGACTTCGAGATGCAGGGGGCCAGCGGGTCGCCGCAGTTCTCAAGCCTCATCAATGATCCCGACCTGCGCGTGCGTTGCCAGCTCGCCTTCACACTCGGCGCGCCGGGTTGGAAGAGCGACCGCCCCGGCTTCCTGCTCTCCCGATTGGCGATGAACGATTTCGAGCTGCCCGGCATGCAGACGGCCATCCTGTCTTCCGCGCCGCGCTACGTGGACCAGATGCTCGCCGACGTTTTCGGCCGCGATTCCGGGGGCGCCGCGCCGGCGGCGCTCATCGAGCAACTGCTCAGCCTGGCCGCCGCCCTGAACCAGCATAAAGCCATTGCCGGCGCACTTGAAGCCATCGTCCGCTCGCCCGCCAGCCGCAACGTGGCGTGGAGATTCAACGCGCTTGCCGGTTTGTTGGACGGCTTGGAACGGCGAAACAAGACGCTGCGCCAATTCGCGTCCGATTGCGGCCCGGAGGTGCAGGCGCTGGCTCAGGATTTGGAGAAGCTGCTGCCCATCGCACGAAACGCGGCGGTGGACGAGGGGACTCGGGAAACCGAACGCCTCGCCGCGATTCGCCTGATGGCGCGGGATCCCGAACGTCGGGAGGAAGACCTCCAGCGCCTCGGCGGCCTCCTGGCGGCCCGGCATTCCTCCGCCATTCAGCGCGCCGCGCTCGCCGAGTTGGCGCGCCAGAAGGACCGGCCGGCTGCCGACGCGTTGCTCGCCGGCTGGAACGGACACAGCCCGGCGCTGCGAACCGACGCGCTGAACGTGTTGCTCGGCCGTCCCGACTGGTGCCGCGCGCTCCTGGCCGCGGTTCAGAAGGGCGACGTTCCCACCGGCCAGATCGGCGCGGCGTTTCAGGAGAAGCTCTTGAACCACCCGGATCGCACGGTCAAGCAACGGGCGGCCGACTTGTTCACCACTACGTCGAGGGATCGCCGCGCTTTGCTCAAGCAATACTCAGGCGTTGAAAAGCTGACGGGCGACGCGGGCAAGGGAATGGTGCTGTTCCGCCAGCAGTGCGCGACGTGCCACAAACTGCGCGGCGAAGGAAGCGATGTCGGCCCCGATCTCGCCACCCTCGCGGGCAAGGATGTGCAGACGCTGCTCGTTGCGATTCTCGACCCCAACCAGACAGTCGAAGTTCGCTACGTGAACTACACCGCCGTGACGAAGAACGAGCGCGAGATCAGCGGCATCCTCACCGCGGAGACCGCCAACAGCATCACCCTGCGGGCCCCGGGCGGGCGCGAAGAGACGCTGTTGCGTTCCGACCTCAGCCAGTTCACCAGCTCCGGCCTTTCGCTCATGCCGGACGGCTTCGAGAAAGCGCTGGCCCCGCAGGACTTGGCGGACCTCCTCGCGGCGCTCGCGGGGAAGTAGGACAGGCTTCCAGCCTGTCTCCGGGGCTTCCAGCCCCAGTTTCTGTCGGAGCCGCCTTGTCTCGGTCGGTAGTGCACACTTCTCGAAGTGTGCTCAATTCCGCCAGGCCCGCTCTCCTTCTGAAGGCGACGTGCAGTTGTGCGGCAGGCAATCGCTCCTCTCGCGTGACGAATCCCTGTTCGGCCTGTCCATTGTCTCAATGAGCCTCAAAGCCAGACTGTGCCTGTATCTTGCCTTGGTATTGGCGCTGGGAGTCTGGTATCTCGTCGGTCGCAGGGACGACCGCTATTCCTGGCTGATTTTCGGGCCAAAGGGCGACACACGATTGCTCCTGCGCGTGACCGATGAAGAGTTGTTCCTCGATCGGGATGGCGACGGCCGGTTCAACGGCCCCGGCGAACGGCTCGGACGTCCTGATCTCGCGCCCAAGGTGGAGCTCACCGCCCGCGACGGACACACCCGCTATGTCTTGACGAGCTTTCGTCTCTTCGAAGAACCCGAACTCGGCCACCGCTGTCTGATCGACGCCGAGATTCGCGGGCCGCTGGTTTTCGCGCAAACGGCGGACGCTGGGTTGGGACGGTTTCGGCGCACCGCGCCCGTGGCCCATTTCAACGGCCCGCTGACGGTGCAGGCCCAGAGCATCCTCTGGAAACTGCCGCCCGATCTGGCGCTCATTCGCGGGGACAAGCCGGCGGATCTGCGGGTGCTCATCGGAACGCTCGACGCGGCTACGGAATGTTGGACAAGTGTGCGCGTCCACGGCACGAACCAGCAGTCGCTGTTCCCCACCAACGTGCATCCCGTGGTGGACATCGAGTATCCGCCGAAGTCCGCCGGCGCCCAGCCGCCACGGGTCCGCTACGCGCTCAAGGAATTCTGTTGAGGTGTGCTGTTCCACGGCCCCGTGCGGGTCCCGGACGAAGCCGGAACAGGCAAGGCAAAGTTGACGTTCTCGTTCGACGCGTGGCAAGGTGCCGGCGTGCGCCACAGTCACATCGAACTGCCCATCGTGGAAGCCGATGCGAAGTCGCAGGCCAGGGACAGATGATTGGCCCGTGATCCCTCAGTCAGGCGAATTCCTCACTCCGGCAGCACCATGACATCCTGCGGTCGAACGTGCACGGTCAGCGCTTCGCCGACTTTGCGGATCTCCAGCGGGTTTTGCTCGAACGCCTTGATGAGCCGGCCGGGGGCAATTTCCAGCCCGTACTGCTCGATCTCGCCGAGGTAACTGACATGGGCGATGGTTGTGCGCAGTTCGTTGGCGCCGCCTTCACCGATGATCACGGCCTCGGGCCGAAACCCGACGTGGACCGTTTCGCCGGTTAAGTAATGGGCGCCGCCTGGCGCACGGAGGACTCCAACGTCGGTCTTGACTTCAATCTGGCCGTCATCGCGGTTGACGATCTCGCCGGAAAGCCAGTTGGTTTCCCCGATGAAATCGGCGACGAACCGGTTGGCCGGCTCGCGGTAAACGGTGCGCGGGTCGCCCACTTGCTCGATGACGCCGTCGCGGAGCACCGCCATCCGCGTGGCGAGCGAGAGGGCCTCTTTCTGATCGTGCGTCACGTAGATGGTCGTGAGAGCGGCTCGTCGAGGAGCAACACATCGGGCTTGATGACGAGCGCGCGGGCCAGCGCGACGCGCTGTTGCTGGCCGCCGGAGAGCTGGTTCGGCGAGCGTTCGGCGAATCGTTCCATCTGCACGATGGCCAGCGCCTCGGAGACGCGCGCCTTCTTTTCGGCGGCGCTCACGGCGCGAACGTCCAGGCCGTAGGCGACGTTGTCCGCGACGCTCATGTG
>CAZZAQ010000649.1:0-3464 GCA_964652165.1 uncultured Bifidobacterium sp. | reverse complement strand
CTCAACGCCGCCGAGACGCGCTCGACCGCGGCCGGGTCGTTCGACGGGGTGTCGATCAGAAACATTCGATGGCCCGCCTCACCGGGGAAGCGGCGCAGGAACTCCGCTTCGTCGATGATGAGGTTGCCCTGGAGAATCGAGTTCGCCACGCCCGCGACGAGCCGCACCTTGAAGGGCTGCCCGCGCTCGTCGGTGTAGTCGAGAGTGTCTCCCAGCTTCTTTCCCAGCGCCCACTGGATTGAGGCCGCGTCGCCGATGGCGGAAATGGCATCGTAGCCGCCGACGTGAGGAGGCGGAGCAGCGGGCCGGTTCGCCTTCGCGTCCGCCTCCTCACGTCGGCGGCTACGGTCGGCGCGCAGCAGTTCCCACGGCTTGTCCGCCGGCAAACCCTTCCCCACTTTCGCGAAGGTGAACGCCCCTCGCTCCGCCAGCAACTTTGGCTTCACGCCCAACAGACGCGGCTTCTGTGCGCGGTTCAGGTTCAGGCAGCTCGCCTCGTCACCGTCGCGCACGCGAAAAGACACCACGCTCACGCCGCGCATCGTCTCCTCGTCCAGCCCATAGAATTCGCGCCCCGCCTGCGTGTTCAAGTCCCGCACGATCGGCAGCGTGGACTCGCCGAACAGCGCGAAACCGCCCGTGCCCGAAGAGCGCTTCGTCGCGTCGCGG
This sequence comes from uncultured Bifidobacterium sp., assembly GCA_964652165.1. Classification (GTDB taxonomy): domain Bacteria; phylum Verrucomicrobiota; class Verrucomicrobiia; order Limisphaerales; family JADJPG01; genus DASTLJ01. The sequence goes on along the minus strand of CAZZAQ010000649.1, from coordinate 2,795 downwards.
CCCGCATCGAGCCGGTTCGCGCCTACGGCCACGATGAGGAAACTCCCGCACGCCAGCAACGCGACGCTGGCCAGACTGCGCAAACGCCGCCGCGTGCAGCCCCGCAAGCCCAGCGCCAGCAGCGACAGCTTCTGCCCCGCCTCGCTTCGGTCCAGCGCCGTCAGCAACAGCGACACGGCCGCCAGTCCCGCGACCAGCAATAGCGCGCCCGCGCCGAAGAACATCGGCGCCGACGCCCCGTCCCGTCCCGCCAGCGTCCAGCCGACCAGAGCCAAAGCCGAACCCGCAAAGCTGAGGGCCACCCACCGCACACGCCTTGAACTTTGAACTTTGAACTTTGAACTTTGAACTTCCAACTCCCCGCCTTCGGCCAACAATTCCCTTGCCGGCCTTCTCGCCTGCCGGCGCAGCACGAACCAGATGGTCACGGCGCATACGATGACGCTCGCCAGCAGCCCAATCGCCAGCGTGGCGCCGGTGACGTGGAAACGCAGCGCGCTCCCGCCCACTGCATCGCGCCAGAGTGTGGTGAGCAGGTGCAGCATGCCCTTGGCGTAGCCGAGGCCGCCGAGCGCCTCGAGCGCGCCGCCGAGAAACGCCACTACCACGCCTTCGCGCAGTAACAGCCGCCGCACTTGCCGCGGCGTGAAGCCCAGCGCCAGCAGCGTGCCCGTCTCCGTCGTGCGCTGCTCCAGTCCGAATTGGAACAGCAGCGCCATGAGGATGAGCGCGGCCGCGATGAGGAAGAAACTGAAGCCAAGAAACAGCCCGCCAAAATCCTGAGCCTGCTCCGCCGCCGCCAGCGCTTGCGCGCGCACCGGCTCGAACCGCAGGCCGAGCGAAGCAGGGTCGATGTTCAGCAACAGACTGCGCTCCACCGTGGCGCGGAAGCTCTCGGCATCCTGACCGGCTGGCACGGGGAAACGAATGGCGGTCAGGTTGCCGAAACGGTTGCCCCACATCGCTTGCCCGGCGGCCAATGTGACGAACGCCTTGGGCGTGCCGCGATGCTCCTTCCAATACTTCTCATCCTGGTCGTGGAGTTTGTGGACGAGCGGGAAGCCGGCGTCCCAATCGTGCGTGCTCTCGGCTTTCGCCAGACCGGGGAACTCCGGCATCAGCGTGCGGTCATCGTAAACACCGCTCAGCGGCACGACGGCGCGGACGCGGAAGCGATTCGTGCGCTCGACGAGGCGCGCGCCGGACTCGGCGAGGTAATAAGTCAGGTCGAGCGCGTCGCCCGGCTTGAGATGGAGATCGTCGGCGAGCCATTGGTTGACGATGATTTCGTCATCGCGCAAATCGGGCGGCGTCCACAGCGGGCCGGCGGCGGTGACCATCGAGTAAGGCGTCGTATTCGTGCCTGCGCGGAATTGGTTGACGAGATAGGTGAGAAGTGCAGTCCCGCTGAAAGCATGGCCGGAGTCGAGAGTATTGGTGGAACTGAGTGCCGCCTGCACGATTGGCGGTTCGAGAAAGACGCGAGGCGAACGCAGTTCAACCGTCCCGTCTCCCGGCAGGAGGCGAACTTCAATTTCGGCATCTGGCGGTTGCCAATGGGATCGAAGTGCCGCGGACAACACGGCAATGGACTCACGGGTCGTGAAAGCTTCCTGAAGATCAGGAAGGTCGCCGTATCCTTGACGAGATCGAAAAAAGCTTCGCCACCACTCCTGTAGCCACTGCACAAACACCGGCGGTTCTTCCGATGGCCACTTTCTCCAAAGAGGGCTTGCCAAGATGAGGTTGGCGCGCTTTTCCAGCCCGAGCGCCTTCTGAAGTGTGTCTGCCCGCACGAAAGCGTTGAGTGGAAGCACTTGGCTGCCTTCGAAGGAGAAATTGCCCAGTGCGTCAGCGGGAAAAACGGAGTGGACCCTGAGCCGGAGCGCAACCGACGCGTTGCCCGACGGGGAGATAGCTGCTTCGCGGGACATCACAGACGGTTTATTGATGCGCAGCACCACCTCGTCGCCGGGGCCAGCGCGAAGCTGCCGGGCGAGGGATTCGTTCAGGATTACGCTGGCCGCGGCGAAATTGCTCAAGGCCGGCCAATGCAGGAAATGGTCCAAGCCAGGGCCAAGACTCAACACCTGCACCCGGTTGGCGCGGGCCGCGCCGTCCTCACGCGCGGCCATTCCCGCCAGTCGGAGAGCGGTCGTCAGCGACGTGTCGCGGTAGGTGCCTAGACGAATTTTGGAGACGGACGAAGTTGATTGTTGACCCTGTGGCAGGAAGCGTCGGACCTCGGACATTAAGTCGAGTCTCAAATCCTCCCGGAAAAACCGATCGGCAGGCGCGACCGCGTAAGCGATTCCATTGAGCCGTTCCAACGCCAATTCGCGCAGGCTCCCACGCACCGAATCGCCCACGACCAGCGCGCCGATGAGCGCCGCGCTGCCGACCGCCGCGCCGAGCAGCACGCCCAGGTGCCCGCGCCAATGGAAGCGCAGGCTGCGGCGGATGAGAGTGCCGAGAGTCACGGGGGAAGCGTGAAACGTAAAACGTGAAACGTAAAACGTAAATGTTGTCCGAGGCCTCGGAGGGGCGCAAGTCAGGTTTTGAACAACGATCCACCAAAGCCCCCGGGCCGAGCATCGCGGAGCGATGCCAGAAATTAGCCGGGGGTTGAGGCGCGCAGCGACGATACCCCCGGAAGACGTCCCCACACGCCACGACCCTGGAAGGGTCGCAGCATGCCCCGCTCGACGGTCTGGCACCCCTGCCGGGGTGCTGGCTGGGGTGGTATGTTCCGGGCACATGGGTAACAGAAACTCCCGGGCACATGGATTACAGAT
>CAZZAQ010000648.1:0-3466 GCA_964652165.1 uncultured Bifidobacterium sp. | reverse complement strand
TGGCGTCCATCCAGGTGAGCTGCACTCCGCGCTCGCCGGCGATCAACAGGCCGTCGCTGTCGGCCTGGATGTTGTAGCGGGTGCCCTTGCTGTAGCCGTCGAGGATGGCCTCGACAGCCGCCAGCAGCTTCTTCTCATCACTCGTAGCAGCCGATGTGAGGAGGCTCTGACTGATTGCCGCGCGTGATGCGTGATGCGTGGTGCGTGAGAGAGATTGAGCCTCCTTACGTCGGCTGCTACAGGCTTGAAGATATTCATGCACGGCGATGACGAACCAGAGCGAGGCATCGACGGCATTGAACTCGGGCTGTCCGCCCTGGTCGGGAAACCGATTCGGCAACATGCCTTCAGAGACCGTGTCCGACCAGGCGAGCAAAATGTCGCGGGCGACGTCGAGGCGGCCCGTCGCGAGGCAGAGTCCGCGCAAGGCGATGAGCGTGTCGCGGCCCCAATCGGTGAACCACGGGTAGCCGGCGATGATCGTCTTGCCCTTGCCACGCTGGACGATGTAGGCGTCCGCGGCGCGGTGAAGGCGCGACGGGAATTCCTCGCGGCGCTTCTTCTCGGTGTCGCGGAGCTTGTTCAGCAACTTCACAGGCTTGACGCTTGCCGGCAACGCTGCGGCAGCGTGCTGCTTGGTGGTGAGCACGAGAGCGGCGTTGCCATCGGCGAGGTTCCAGGAGAGAACGCCGGGGGCGGCGAGGTCTTCCTGGCAATCCAGCCCGCGCGCGCGCTCCTCTTCATAGAGAAAGTTGTAATACCAGGTCGGCTCGTGCGAATAGCTGCCATTGGTGAGCGCGGCGACTCCCGGCACGCTGGCGTAGGGCTGCCATGAAATCCGGTCGGGCTTCACATCGGCGTCGAAGCGAAAGCCGGGATTGCACTTGTGCAGCGAGTGATAGTCGCGCCCGGAGAGAAACGGGCGGGCGGAGAGCTTCACGTCCTTGCGCGGGCCAAGCAGCTTCCATGACAGGCAGGTCGTTGGTTCTCCTTGGACAGCGAAAACTTCAAGCTCGATGCGCGTGCCATCCTCGATTTTGAAAATCCAGTGCGGCCATGGCTCCCAGCCGAAGGCTTCGATGCGTTGCGCGCCGTCGCCGCCGATGACGCCGGGCCCGTAGCATTGCGACGAGAGCGAGAACGTTCCGTTGGCCGTCTCGACCCACGCGTCGAAACCATTCACCAGCACAACGCGTCCGGTCGGCGGCGTGGTGGCAATGAGTAGCAGCGCGTGATACCGCCGCGTGCGGCTGCCGGTGGACGTGCCGCTGGCGAAGCCGCCGAGGCCGTCGGCTTCCAGCCATTCGCGGGTGGAAGTGAGAGTGGAATCGGGCGCTAACATGCGACAGTTGGTCGAGTTGGGATGAGATTCCTTACGGAGAATGAACCGTTCTGGCATGGAGGGGCTATCTCTTCTGTGTACTTGTCGGCACTGCGCAATGCTACTGGATAGGCGTACGCACTTTTTCCCCGACTGGCGATTGGGAAAAAGAGCTTCGCAAGCGGCGAACAGCCGGCAAGGGCCGTCGGACCGTCAGGCAGAGGAATTAAAGCAAACGAACGGGTTCCCAACTCGATCCGAATTCGTTTGCCCCCATTCGTTTGCCCAATTTGGCTGGCGTGACGACCCGCAGGTTCGTGTTCGTCTTTTGTCTGCTCCCCACACCGACCATCAGGAAGAACGGACCACGGATTGCACGGATGACACGGATAGTGAGTCGCAGATTCCGGGCCCCATCCGTGGAATCCGTGAAATCCGTGGTTCAACCTCCGGAAATTGAATTCGCGGCAATTCGTGAAATGTTGGACCTCACGGTCTTCGGCCAGCGGCTCGTGGATGAAGTGACTTCCGCGACCAATGGGCGTTGTTCGATGCAATACACCGCCCCGCCTGGACTGGCCGAGGCCCACGCCGACGAAGGACTCCTCCGCCACATCTTCACCAATCTCCTTAACAACGCCGCGAAGTATTCGCCGCCCGGCAGCGTCGTGGAATTTCAGCTCGAAGCCCGCGGCCATCTCGCGCTGTTCACTGTGCGCGACCGCGGGATTGGCATCCCCGAAGCTGACGCGCGGCTCCTCTTCCAGGCCTTCCACCGCGGGCGCAACGTCGGGGACACACCCGGCACCGGCCTGGGCATGACCATCGTCAAACGCTGCGTCGAGTTGCACGGAGGCAAGATCACCTTCGAGAGCAAGGAAAGCCACGGCACCACGTTCATCGTCGCTCTCCCGCTGTTCGGCCTGTCGACGGGCGGCAACGGCGACCACACCACTCAATTCATCCGCGACGCCGCCCGCGGCCAAAGCCTCACTTTCATCTCATGAGGTCGCTCTTGCGGCCATCACCAGAACCGGTGGTCAACTCAACTCAACCCGCTTCGGGAACTTCGGGCAAATCTTCGAAGCCCGCATGGACCGCTCGCCCCTCCCGCCGAAGAAGCTCATGACTCCGGACTCCGCGCAGGTCCAGACTTCCTTGGCGCCGGCGTCTAAATAGAGCGCCATCTTCTCCTGGATTTCCGCCTCGGTATTGCTCGGGGACATCACTTCGACGCAAATTTCCGGAGCGCGCGGAAAACAGACCCGGCGGCCCAATTCGCGCATGACCGCCGGCGAGGCCCAGGCCACGTCCGCGGCTTTGACGCCATCGGCAGTCGAAATCGGACATTCAGTGATGACCCGGCCGAGGCCAATCAAACGCCGTAACAGATAACCGATCTCCAACTGGAAGCTTCCGTGCGAAGGGGCGGGCGGGGGGCTCATAATAACGTGACCGTGACGGTCGGTTTCAACACGGCCTTCGAACTTGGCCAGTTCCGGGTCGGCTAAAAGCTCAGCCCAACGACGCAAATTGAATGTCGTCTGCGCCTTGTGCGGCGGTAGTTCGAGTGTCCGCGTCGCCATGCCATTAGTGTATCGCCGCAGCGGGCTGTGCGTCAACCGCGCGGGGAAGTCCGGCCTTTCGTAACCGTTCAGCTTAGCTGCGATCGTGAGGTCGCATAGTATTGCCCTTTTGCCTTCTGTTTTACGCATGACGTGATAGACAATCGATCATGCGATGAGCGAGCCGCTCCATCCCGAAGTGGCCATCCTGAACGCGGCGCTGGACTTGCCCGCCGGCCAACGCGCCGCCTATCTGGACAAGGCCTGCGCGGGCGACCCCGCGCTGCGACGACAGGTGGAAGCCTTGCTTCAAGCGGACGCGCAAGCCGGAGATTTTCTGGACGCGCCACCCACCGGCCTCGATTTCCAGCGAACCGGCTTGGTCAACCTCCCGCTTACCGAAAAGCCCGGCGACAAAATTGGCCGCTACAAACTGCTCCAGCAAATCGGCGAGGGCGGCTGCGGTGTAGTTTACATGGCCGAGCAGGAAGAGCCGGTCCGCCGCCGCGTGGCGCTCAAGGTCATCAAGCTGGGCATGGACACAAAACAAGTCATCGCCCGCTTCGAGGCCGAGCGGCAG
>CAZZAQ010000647.1:0-3471 GCA_964652165.1 uncultured Bifidobacterium sp. | reverse complement strand
CAGCTTTATGCCTTCTTCAATAACGCCGACGAGGTGGACCTGCCGGCACCCCAGCCGGAGGACGCGGCGCGTTTGGAGAAGCGGAAAAAAGAGTGGGACGACGAGCAAGCCCGTCTCAAGGCCGCTATCGCCGTGGCCGCGAAGACCAACGAATGGCACGCCGCTCAACTGCGCAAACAACTGGCTCGCCACCGGCGCGAGCGCCCGCGGGGTGAGACAACGGCCCATTCCTTCCAGGAATCCACCAACGCGGCGTATGCCAGCATCCACGTTCGGGGCGATTTCCTGCGCCGGGGCGAGCAGGTCCACGGCGCGACGCCCGCGGTGTTGCACCAGTTCAGCCCACGCAATGCGTCGCCCGATCGCCTCGACCTGGCGCGCTGGATCGTCGACCCGGCCAACCCTCTCACTGCGCGTGTCGCGGTGAACCACGTCTGGCTACACCTCTTTGGCCGCGGCCTGGTGAACACGCCGAACGATTTTGGCACACAAGGCGCGCGGCCGACACATCCCGAATTGCTCGACTGGCTGGCGTGCGAGTTCATGGAACCGTCGGTTTCCGTTGAATCGTTGAATCGTTTAACCGTTGAATCGGGAAAGGGCTCCGGCGAATTCAACGGTTCAACGATTGAACGCTTCAACGCTTCAACGAACCGGGCCTGGAGCCGCAAAGCCCTCATCCGTCTCATCGTCACCTCCGCCACCTATAGGCAGTCCTCACACGGACGCCGGGAACTCGCGGAGCGCGATCCACTCAACCTTCTGCTGGCCCGCCAGAACCGGCTGCGCGTCGAATCGGAAATCCTGCGCGATCTGCACCTGGCCGTCGCCGGGTTGTTGAACGACGAGATCGGCGGGCCGAGCTTCCGGCCGGTCATGCCGGAGGAGATTCGAAAGCTGGGCAACGCCGGCGCGTTCTCGTGGGACAACTCGACCGGGCCGGAGCTTTACCGGCGGGGCCTTTATATCTTCGCTCAGCGCACGGTGGCGTATCCGACCTCGATGACGTTCGACCAAGCCAACCCCTGCGAAAGTTGTCCGCAACGTGAGCGCTCGACCACGCCGCTCCAGGCGCTCACGCTGCTCAATCACGGCCTGTTCGTCGAGTGCGGCCGGGCGCTGGCCGGGCGCATCGCCGCCCTGCCCGGGACGAGCGCGCGCGAGAAGATCGAGTCCGGCTTCGAGCTTTGTCTGGCGCGCATGCCGTTGCGCGAGGAACTCGACCGGTTGGAACGTCTGTATCAGGAGGCGGCGGCCGCTCCGGCCGCCAAACCTGACGAGGCGCAAGCGGCAGCGCTCCTCCACGTCGCGCAAGTGTTGCTCAACCTCGACGAGTTCATGACACGGGAATAGGCGATGAGCCCGCAAGAAATCCTCCAATTGACGCGCCGCGATTTCCTGGTGAACGCCGCGCGGGGCGTGGGCGGACTGGCGTTTGCCTCACTGCTGCGCGCAGACGGACTGCTCGCCGCCCACGCAACACGCAACACGCAGCACGTTTCCTCCCTCCCGCCTCATCCGCCCCGCCCGCCGCACTTCGCCCCGCGCGCCCGCCAGTGCATCTTCCTGTTCATGGAAGGGGGCGTCAGCCAAATCGATCTCTTCGATCCCAAGCCGAAGCTGAATCAGCTCAACGGCCAGAAAATGCCCGAGTCCCTCACCCGGAACATCCGATTCGCGTTCCTGCAAAAGGATACCGCTGTGCTGCTGGGCTCGCCGCACAAGTTCCGCCGTTATGGCCAATGCGGCATCGAAGTTTCGGAGCTGCTCCCGAACATCGGCGCCTGCGCGGACGACATCGCGTTCGTCCGCTCGATGCACACCGAGGCGTTCAATCATCATCCGGGCGAGCTGCTGATGTACACCGGCTCGCAAATGCTCGGCCGTCCGAGCGCGGGCGCATGGCTGGCCTATGCGCTGGGCAGCCCGTCGCAGGACTTGCCCGCCTACGTAGTGCTCACGGCGGGACGGGCGCCGAGCGGCGGCAACACGATGTTCGGCTCTGGCTTCCTCCCTTCCAAACACGCCGGTGTGCTGTTCCGCAACCAGGGGGAACCGGTGCTCGACCTGGACAACCCGCCCGGCGTCAGCGCCGAAGCGCGCCACTACGGGCTGGACGCGTTGCGCGATTTGAACCGGATGCGGCAAAAAGTCGTGGGCGATCCCGAGATCGCCAGCCGCATCGCTTCCTACGAACTGGCGGCGCGTATGCAGGTCGCCGCGCCGGAACTGACCGATTTGTCCGGCGAATCCCCCGCGACGCTCGAAGCCTACGGCGTGAACCGCGACGCCGGCGGCATGCGCACTCAACGGGGTGGCGGCCCCGAGGCGTTCCCAACCTTCGCGCGAAGCTGCCTGCTGGCCCGCCGGATGGTCGAGCGCGGCGTCCGCTTCGTGAGCATCCACCACGCGAGCTGGGACCATCACAACGACCTTGACAATGATCTTACCTTTAATTGCCGCGTGACCGATCAGCCGGTGGGCGCGCTATTGAAGGACCTCAAGCAGCGCGGCCTGCTCGACACGACGCTCGTCGTCTGGGCCAGCGAATTCGGCCGCACGCCACTGGGCGAGAACCGGCCGAGCTTCACTTCCGTGACCGGCCGCGATCATCATCCGTTCGCGTTCACGACGTGGATGGCCGGCGGCGGCGTGCGAGGCGGCCAGGTGTGCGGCGAGACGGACGAACTGGGCTGGGGCATCGTGAACGAGCCGGTGCACGTGAACGATTTTCACGCGACCATCCTGCGCCTGTTCGGCCTCGATCACGAACGGCTGACGTACCGCTTTCAGGGACGCGACTTCCGGCTGACCGACGTGGCGGGCCGGGTCGTGGAGAAGCTGATTAGTTAAGGAGTTTATCGATTGCCCGACATGGCTTCGGCTCCTTCCCCCTCACCCCTGCCCATTCCCGCCAGGGACCACCGCGCTGGGATTTGCGGTAGGCGCTGGGTTGCGGCTCGGTCCGTAAACCAACTCCCGGCCGGGCCGGTCCAGCAAGGCAACCGGCCCGGCCGTTGAACCAGTCAGCAGGCAGGCCGGGCGGGGTCATCGCTTCGGCTTTCGCTTCCTTCTCCGCAAGCTCCGAATTCAAGTAAAGCAGGAAGGCGAGGATGTTTTCGTTTTCCATCATGCCGCAGGCGCGGCAGACGGCGGTGTCAGAATCTCCCTCTCCACCCGTGGGGGGAGCGGGCCGGGCTGAGGCCATGATACGGCGTCGCACAGGCGGTTGGCGCCGGGAGCTTCAAGGGTGCAGTAGGGTTCGCCCAGGGACCAGCCATTGGCTTGCATGATTTCCCGCTCACTCCAATCCCACGATCCGGTAAAATCGCTGTGACTCAGTCGGGCTCATGTCGGTAATGATTAGAGTGTTGCCCGAGGCGACCACCGGCGAGCCCAGATCGACCCAAGCCGATCCTTTCAAATCGTCCTTGAATTGCGCCTGGTAGCGGCTCCCTGATTCGGCAGCAA